>WQVN01000040.1 GCA_009785795.1 Coriobacteriia bacterium | reverse complement strand
TCTGGCACAAAAAAGGCTGCTGCCTTGTAGTGTGCCATGGTCTCGACTTCACCAAAGTCGACATTCATCGCAGCCTTGATAAGTCCTTCCCCGTAACCCGTAACACAAGAACTGGTAATACTTGCCCCATTGGGTAGAATGTCGTATATCTCAAGCATTGCCTGTCTGACTGTCTGCAGAGGATTACCTTCATTGCCAGCGTAGTAGGAATGCAGTAGCTCGCCCTCATTGCTGATCAAAACGAGCTTTGTGGTCGTTGAACCTGCGTCAATCCCCAGGAATATCTCGCCTTCATAGTCACTGAGGGATCGTCTGGCTATCTTATGTTGGTCATGACGATCCTTGAAGTCCTGATACTGGGCATCATCAGCAAAAAGAGGAGGCAGCCTGTCAATCTCAAATTCTGCCTTTTGTTGCTTTTGCAGGTTTGCGACTAGTTCATCAAGGGTGATTTGCTTGTCTGTGCCTGCACCAATTGCTGCACCTAGGGCCATGAAGAGGTGTGCATTACTGGGCAAAATGATGTCATCATCTGCGAGTTCTAAGACGTCTTTAAAACGTGCCCTTAGCTCTGACGAATAATGCAGAGGACCACCCAAAAATGCTACTTTCCCGCGAATAGGACGGCCACAGGCAAGGCCACTGATAGTCTGACTAACAATTGCCTGATAGATCGAAGCAGCGAGATCAGTTTTTGCTGTGCCTTCGTTAATGAGTGGCTGCAAGTCACTTTTTGCAAAAACACCGCAGCGAGCAGCTATGGGATAGATGACTGTATGTTCTTTTGCAAGCTCATTAAGGCCTGGGGCATCCGTTTGCAACAAGGCTGCCATCTGGTCAATAAAAGAACCTGTACCGCCTGCACAAATACCATTCATGCGCTGCTCTAGGCCACCAGTAAAGTAGATTATTTTCGCGTCTTCCCCACCAATTTCAATGGCGACGTCAGTTTGCGGAGCAAAGCGATTTACGCTGTTGGCAGCTGCAACAACCTCTTGGATAAACTCTACACCAATCCAATTAGCAAGCGTCATGCCACCCGAGCCCGTAATCATGGCATGTACTGTAGTGTCACCCAACTGATCCTTTGCTGCGAGCATCATTTTCTGTAGAGTGTTTTGAATGTCTGAAAAGTGACGTTGGTAATCACTGTATAAGATTTTGTAATCGCTGTCAGTTAGTACTACTTTTATGGTGGTCGAGCCTATGTCTATGCCCAAACGTTGTGTCATCGAGGAAAAACCTTTCTTGCGTGAGTTTTAAATCTTCAAATCTTTACGATTGCTTGAATCTGTAGATGGCCAGTCGCGGCGATTCTACTTCGCAACCAGTCAGTATACCAGTCAAATATGACCATCTTGTGCTGTAATCATCGATATCAAAGGCAGTTATGGATACTTGTCACGAAGCTGTTAGCCCAAATCGCTGCGCCAACGCTTAGGAACAAGGTAGCGTAGCTCTACGAGACCAGCAGGATGTTCTTTCGTCAAGATCAATTCAAGTGTGCGGGCAAGGTTTTTGTCGCTAATAAGCGCCTTTGTGCCACTGCCCAATACAATAGGCTGAATAAAGATACGCAGCTCATCGATAAGGCCTGCTTCAAACAAACTGCCAGCAAAATTTCCTCCGCCGCCAATCCAGATAAGTCCGTCGTCTTCTGACCCTAACTGCAGACGTGCAAGCGTCTTTGTTGCAGGGTCTTGAGATAGCTGGACGCACTCCCCCGCTAGACGCAGCTTGTCATTGCTAGAAAATACGATAACCTCGCGGTCAGGATAGGGGAAAAAATCACCCATCTTTAGCATATGCTCATAGGTTTTGCTGCCCAGCAGAATAGTTCCTACCTGGTCGTAGAACTCTTTGAAGCCGTAGTCGATATTTGGCGCACCAGTCATCCAGTCAACGCTACCTTGCGCGTCAGCGATATAGCCATCGAGTGACATGGTGAAGTAGTAAATTGTTTTACGCATTATAGTTATCCCTTCATGAGGCAGAGCACACCCAATGCCCAATCTCTGCACTGATTTAGAAATGAAAAGTGCTCACGTAGTTTAATACGCTGCGCTTTCTCATTTCTAAATCAGCACAAATCTTGAACATTGGGAGCACTCATTGCTAATTTGTCTTATCCAAATTGAAAGCTGTATGTAGCACAACTTGAGCCTGTCTCGCCTCTTCCTCGCGTACTAATACTGAAATTGTTGCATGTGAATCTGCTGTCTGCCACACGTCAATGCCTGCTTGTGCAAGCGGGGTTGCGATACGCGACATTACTCCAGGGATGCCGTGCATAGCAGCGCCAATAATGGTGACTTTTGCCATGCCTTCCATGCAGTTTGCAGCAACACTTAATTCCTGCAGAACTTCTACGACCTTGTCAGCGTCTGTCGAATCGACCGTAAAGTAAAGATGGCTACCCGCAGGGGTAAACAAATCTAAAGAGACCCCTGCAGCTGCAATCGCCTTGTACACCGATGCCTGTGCTTCAATATGGGGAACGCAACCCTCTTCACGACCAAGGTCAACTACAAAGCGCGTTATGCCTGACTTGCAGGAAATTGCTGTGGCTGTCTCACTGTTCTTGCTGACTTCCATACTGCGAACCACCGTTCCTGGGTGATTACTGTAGGTGTTTTTTACCAGCAGATTGACGCCTGATTTCTGGGCAAGCTCTGCTGCAGGAGTATGTACAATACGCGACCCCATGCGAACTAACTGGTACAGTTCATCAGGATGTAATACCTCGATAACCTGGGCGGCACAGACGTCGCGCGGATCAGCAGTCATAACGCCGTCAACATCAGAATAGATTTCAACTGCTGCAGCATCCAGTGCAACACCTAGGGC
>WQVN01000039.1 GCA_009785795.1 Coriobacteriia bacterium | reverse complement strand
AAGTGCTATTAGGCGAGTAACGGACCTTATTCCTAGTACTGTGAGGAATATTTTGGGTATACGTTCGCCATCACGTGTTCTTGCAGCCTTAGGCAGGGATACCATGCGAGGATTGATTGGTGGACTTGATAATCTTGCTCCTGCTCTTATGAGCACAGTATCAGGTATTGCAAATGATATTGCAGACATGATGTGTTTGTCGGGGACAATCTCGGTTGCTGCATCTAGCTATCCGTGCGGATTTATTGCTGCTGATTCCTTGGCAGGGGCAGGCTTTAGTTCTGCAGTGGCACCACAGGTTACTTATGAGCAGAACTTTTATACGCCGCAGGCTAACTATTATGACTTGCTTGCTGCTAATCGTGCGGCTCAGAAAATGATGGCAAGGCTGTGAGGTGCTTGCAGGGCAGAATAGGCCTGATGCAAAAATTAGTAAAAGTATTTGCGAAAAGGTATTGCGAACCCGTGTTCTAATCTGTAGTATAGAGTGCCCAGAGAAACATTTGTACGAATGCATATGCTTCTACGGGGAGAATATTGAAAAGATGTTATGTTGCAGAGAAGAAAGGGTGGACAATGACCATAGAGCAGAGATTAAAGACACATGCAAGCTTACTGCGCAAAATTCAAATTACAGAGCGACGCCTGAAGGTGTTGAGCGAGGATTTGGCATCACCGACTACAACTGATCCTGCACGTACTTCAGTGCAGGGCGGTCAGGCAGATGATCCTTTGCCCTCGAAGCTACATCAATTAGAGATGCTTCGTGCTGAGCTAGAAAGCCTCTACGTATTGCGCGACCAAGAGCATGCTGAACTGTGGGAAATTACAGGATCGCTTTCAGATGCATATGAGATTTTTGTACTGCGGTCATATTACTTCTGGTTGCTTGGCCGCGAAGAGGCTGCACACCAATTGTTTGGAGACAGAGAAGACTTCAAGCAGCGTACTAAGTACTATCTGCACAGGATAAGCCGACTGCACTCAAGCGCAATAGCTAAACTGAGAAAGAAGCAGGCTAAAGATTAGATCCAGGCACCAAGGACTTACTACAAAACAAGCAAGTCATACTGAGGATGAACCGCTCCTTCATTGCGAAGGGGCGGTTTTTCTTTGAGCATACGATCTAAGTAAGCTACAGACCAGAGAGGAGACAAAATGAACGACAATTTCACACCCTTTAATGGCAATTTCATTGCTTCTGACGGGAGCATTAAAAATATCGACGAGCTTTTGACTGCTGCTAGCAGTGGCAGCGGTGGGATCAGTATAGGACAAGTTCAAAGCGCTATCAGTGACGCGCTCGTACCCGTTAAGGAAGCACTGTCTGATAAGGCTAGTATGTCTGACATTCCTGACGTCAGTGCTT
This sequence comes from Coriobacteriia bacterium, assembly GCA_009785795.1. Classification (GTDB taxonomy): domain Bacteria; phylum Actinomycetota; class Coriobacteriia; order WRKU01; family WQUG01; genus WQVN01. The sequence continues at coordinate 1,571 of WQVN01000039.1, read as the reverse complement.
TTCTGACACAGATACCCAATGCAACTGCTGCAGAAGTAGGTGGCATTAAGCTGCGTGTAGACGGAACAAAGCTTTTCATCACAACTGACGGTACAAATCCGTAAGGGGACAAACAATGGAAATAAAGACAATCAATTACAACAGTGTTGATATGGACTATGTTTACATTAATGGCTCCCTTGCGCTCAAAAGAACAGATGAGCCTTCCACAAATGAGCCGCGTCCCTACTTCATAAAACTGGTAGCAACTAGTGGTGCGACGGTGACAATACCGCGCTCTGCAGCGTATGGATGGCGATGTCTTGACTGTTCAGACTGTGAACACACAGACTCAACAACAGGACTTAGTGCGTGGTGGTGTGGTGAAGTCCAGGATACATCTCTTGAATTCTGGGACGGGCTTTGGATAAATGCGTCCACTGTACAAGATGTTATCTTCGGTGATGAAGCTGCTGACCTAACACACATTAATATGGGTTCATCTGTGCTTGCCGTAGGCAAGCTTGATGTATCGCGCTGCACAAACCTGCAGTGGCTTAATTGCTCTAATGGCATTTGGTCAGAACTGGATATGCATGGATGTGCGTTACTTGAGGTCTTGATCTGCACAGGCAATAATCTTACAGGCTTAGACTTGCGAGATACACGTCTCGATCAAAGTCCCGCCCAAGCACATCACAGGCAATTTTTCCGCCAAGGACCTAATGTACACTTAAGAGATATTTATCTGCCACGAACTGCCATGTCAGGCGTACTTGCTTCACACGTATTTGCTTGGTGGGGACAAGGTCAGTCTGGTGAATATCGTGTGCACAGACCACAGGGCTCAACGGCGATACTATCAGCGCAAGGGTTTACCTTCACTTACCGAGAATACTGAGGAGTTAAGCTATGACAAAGATACAAGTAACAATAAATGTAGATACAAGCAAAACAATGGGAGATGCTGTTAGGCAGTTGCGAAACTATTTTGCACAAAATCTATCCGCAGTTGATGCCATTACATCTCCATCATTTCTGCCGCAATGGCAGACAGAAAGAAACTACACAGCAGGTGAACTTTTGCGATACGAAGGAGAAGTATATCGTGTACTACAAGCACATCGCTCACAAGCAGACTGGAGACCTGCTAATGTTCCTGCACTCTTTACAGCACTAGATGCGGAAAAGGAGAATAGGCCATGAATGTAGAAGCGCATATTACAAAATGGATAGATAGCCTTAATCTAGGGCTTGAAGCTTACACAGATGTACCTGCGAAACGTCCTGCAGAGTTTGCTACAGTAAAAAGAATCGGAGGGCAGCGTGACAACATTGTCATTGATAGGCCACGCATCGTAGTACAAGTATGGGCGGCAAGCAATGAGCGAGTTGCTGAACTTGCCTATCAAGTTGATAAGCACATCGCAGAGCTTACCCGAAACAATCGCATCAGCAAAGTATCAAGAGTTGGCATGCAAGGCTTTTCTGCAGCAGACTCAGGACATGCCCGCTACCAGATTGAGATTGACCTTGTCTGTTTGAACTAACTTGAGGGATTGCTTTGCAGCAGGTTGATAATGGCTGTGTTT
>WQVN01000038.1 GCA_009785795.1 Coriobacteriia bacterium | reverse complement strand
GAACGCAAAAAGTACGGCTTGAAAAAAGCAAGGAAAAAGCCACAGTTCAGCAAGAGATAATCAGAATCTCATGAGCCTGCCCTCAAAGGCAGGCTCGTTTTCTTTGACAGAAAGGTGCAAGGCGTGTCAAAAAAACTATTTGGAACAGATGGCATTCGTGGCGTTGCCAATACAGAGCTTCCGCCTGAACTTGCTTTCAAGCTGGGGCGTGCACTTGTTGCAATTTTGCCTGCAGAAACATTTGCAGCTGCGGACGGAGTCATGAAGTCTCCGCGCATACTGATTGGGCGCGATACGCGGCGTAGCGGCAAAATGCTTGAAGGCGCGCTTGCTGCAGGCATTACGAGCGCGGGAGCAGATGCAATTCTTGCAGGTATTGTTCCAACTCCCACGATTGCGATATTGTTAAGAGATGACCGTTTTGATGCTGGTGTCGTTATTTCTGCCAGTCATAACCCTCCTGAGTATAACGGGCTAAAAGTGTTTCTGGGTGGCGGTAAAAAACTTAGCGATGCGCAACAGGCACGTATTGAAGAGCTGCTACACGTTGATGCGATTGAATTGCCGCCACTTGATGACGGTCGGACAAGTGCGCGTGAAAGTAGGCCAACCGGAACTGCCCTTGGACGTATCGAAACGCTTTCTGCAGCCGCAGAAGAATACGTAACAGCACTTGTTAATCTGTTTCCAGCAGATGCACTGCAAGGATTACATGTCGCCATTGATTGTGGACATGGTGCATCGCATCAGACCAGTCCTGCTGCATTTGAGACACTTGGAGCACAGGTAAGCACTATTAACGATGATTATAGTGGTGACGACATTAATGTTGGCTGCGGTTCAACACATCTCGATAAGGTGGCACAGTGTGTCCAGGCCACTGGCTGTGACTTGGGCATAGCGCATGACGGTGATGCTGACCGCATGCTTGCTGTTGACGAAACAGGTGCGACGGTTGACGGTGATCACATTATGGCAATATGCGCAAAATACCTTAAGGATATTGGTCAAATGGACGGACTTCCCGTAGTGGGAACTGTCATGGCGAATCTGGGATTTTCACGTGCGCTTGCAGATATGGGAATTGACGTTGAAACCACTGCAGTGGGGGATCGCTATGTTCTAGAGCGCATGCACAGCACTGGTGCGGTTTTGGGCGGTGAACAGTCAGGACATATCATTTTTTTGCAACACAACAGTACAGGAGATGGGCTGCTCAGTGCTCTCATGCTTGCATATATTGTGAAAAAATCTGGCAAACCACTGTCGGAACTGGCAAAAGTGATGGATTCATATCCGCAAGTGCTGAAAAATGTTTATGTCAGCAGCAAGGATATTGATAGCTGCGATGTATTACAGGCAGCTATTGCTAATGCAGAATTACGACTAGGAGACACAGGGCGCGTACTGGTACGCGCATCGGGCACTGAAAAACTGATACGAGTGATGGTAGAAGCTGCAGATGCAATAGATGCGCAGACCATCACCGACGAGCTTGCTGCCATTGTTGCAGCAGAGTTAGGATAGGTCATGACCATTAATGCTGCTACGGCAACTCCGCTAGGTGCTAATCCTATTCGCTTGAGCGAATACTACATGCCAACCCTTAAAGAAACACCAGCTGATGCTGAAATTGTTAGCCATCAACTATTGTTACGAGCAGGATTTATGCGACAAACTGCATCTGGCATCTACTCGCTGTTGCCATTGGGATGGCGCGTTGTGCAAAAGATCGAGCAAATTGTGCGCGAGGAAATGGATGCACTTGGTGCACAAGAAATGCGACTACCTATCATGCAGCCAGAAGAAATGTGGCGCCAATCAGGCAGATGGGATGACTATGGTCCCGAATTAATGCGTCTAAGTGACCGTCACGAACGTGGTTTTTGCCTTGGGCCGACTCACGAGGAAATCATTAGCGCTTTGATTGCTACCGATATTAAGTCGTATAAGCAGCTGCCTTTTGCACTGTATCAGATGAATACTAAATATCGTGATGAAATTCGTCCACGTTTTGGCTTGCTGCGTGGACGCGAATTCCTGATGAAGGACTGCTATTCGTTCCATGCAGACTACGACGACTTGGCTCGTTACTACGAGTTGCAGGCAGGTGCCTACGGACGCATCTGTGACCGCATGGGAATCAAGTGGCGTCGCGTAGAAGCAGACAGTGGTCAAATTGGCGGAAAAGTTACTGCAGAGTTTCATGCTATTGCTGACGCAGGCGAAAGTGATATTGTTTATTGCAATTGTGGCTATGCAGCTGACATCGATACTTTACCAGAAGGTAATGCTCGTAAAGTATGTCCCCGCTGTGGAGCACCGCTGATGCGCGCGCGTGGCATTGAAATCGGACAGGTATTTCAGGTGGGTTCGCAGTATTCTGAGACTATGAATGCGAGCTTTGCTGACGCACAAGGCGCGGAACATCCGCCCATTATGGGTTGTTACGGCTGGGGAATCACCCGCAGCCTTGCTGCTGCTATCGAGCAAAACCATGATGAGCGTGGCATGAAGTGGCCTGCATCTATCGCACCCTACCAGGTTGTCATTATAGGGATAGGCAATGACTCAAAAGTGACGGAGTGCGTCCAATCTGTTGCAGAGGTCTTAGTTGCAGCAGGTATTGAAGTGGCAATAGACGATCGTGATGAGCGACCAGGAACAAAGTTTGCAGATGCAGATCTTATAGGTTGGCCATATCAGATCGTAATTGGTGCCAGAGGACTTGAAGCAGGCGCAATAGAGCTTAAAGAACGCAAAAGTGGCGAAAAGACAGAAGTTCCTCTTGCAGACCTCGACAACATAGCATCTTTTGTGATGTAGTGCTTAATCTTCTTTCGTTGTGCCCGATTTGGAATTTTTGCTTAAATAGCTGCATTGACGAGGATCAATAATCTTTGTTATTATTAATCCTTGCGCGACAAAGACTTGCGCTATTTTTGCTGTATTGAGACGTAAGGAAAATCAAT
>WQVN01000037.1 GCA_009785795.1 Coriobacteriia bacterium | reverse complement strand
GGAGCTACAATTCCTGCTGGATTTGCAAGGTCTCTTTATCGTGACCAGCACAGTGTTAGTGCAACAACTTCGCTCAATAACGGACAAGTCACTATGTTTGCCCAGTGGGCACCCAGTAGATTTACTGTTAGCTATAACGCTAATGGTGGTCGCGGTACTATGGCAAATACCACCGTACACTTTAACATCAATACGCCACTGCGCCACAATACCTTCACGCCTCCTACAGGTCAGAGATTTGCAGGCTGGCACATGAGAAGAACTTTGGCAAATGGCACACATCAATGGCGCTATACAAATGGCAGCACCAATCAATGGATAAGTGAAGGAACAAGAGCACCTGCAGGATTTGTAAGACGTCTTCATACAAATACAACAGTTATTAGCAGTACAACGAGCATAAATAACGGACGAGTCACTATGTTTGCTCAGTGGGCACCCAGCAGATTTACCGTTAGCTATGACGCTAATGGTGGACGCGGTACTATGGCAAATACCACTGTACACTTTGGCATCAATACGCCACTGCGCCACAATACCTTCACCCGATCTGGTCATGTTTTTGCTGGTTGGTATGCAAGAAGAACAATGGCTAATGGCACGTTCCAGTGGCGTCATAATGATGGATGGCGTACAGGACGTGCATCACTTCCTTCAAATACACGCAGTCTCTATGTGTATTCTGACCGTCAGGCACTTGCAAGAACTACGGGCAGGAATAATGGTCAAGTAACCATGTTTGCTGCGTGGGCACCAGCTCAAGGCGGAATTCAGAGAACTCAGGGTGAGCTATTGGGCATCCAAGATGAAATTTTGAATGATGAACAGGTGAATTGCGTGACAGACGAACCGTCTCGCATGGTAGAATTGGGTGATGATTAACTGAGCGCAATTTGGGCATCGAAGGTGATAAAAAATGATGGGGACTCTGACTAGGACGCAAATCAAATCTCAGCTTTCACGCTGTGCGGTTTTTGGAATAGCTTCAATCATCTTTTTTACCGCAGCAATTTTTTTTGCCGTTCCACTTGGCGGAGCTTATGAGGCTGATGCTCATGTAACAGACTTTCGTTTTGCAGGCGAAAATTGTACTGCGGATGAATATCGCTTCGAGTTACCTTGGTTCCATAGTTGGCGGCAATTGATCTTGCGCGAATTTAACCACATGGGCTCTGGATTGCACTTTTCAATACCTCAGCAATTGCGTGCAGGAACATACAATGTTGATGATGTTGCGGCAATCAACGACATTATTTCTACAAATGATCTCAATCTTGCAACTGCTCCTACAGATGGCAGCTCTGTGCCACGCACATGGACGCGTTGTCCTGTGCAGGGTAATGGCATTGAATGGTCAGATGCAGAAAACGATAAACGCGTTACAGGAATTGTCCTGGACTCTGAGGGACTGACAGAACTGCCTCAATTGCCAGAAGAACTCGAAACACTTTCTATTCGCGCCAATTCAATCAGTGAGCTCGACTTGTCAAACAGTCCAAAATTGAATGAGTTGTCTTTTTGCTTTAATCCAATCGAAAGTATCGTTTTTTGCGATGATGTTATCTTAAGTTTCGAAATAGTTGGCGATGGTGCTCTTGTGCTTGCCGAGCTGGACGAATTTGATCAGATTACCTTTGGTGTTAATAGAACAACCAGGGCGAGCATCTTTGAAGGTTGGGAATACGACTTTATTGACAGTGTAGAGGAAAGCAGTAACACGCTAAGCAATTTCATAAGTTTTGCTCTGCCCGCACTTGGTGATCTCGCAGAACTTGAGCTAAGCGCTTATTTTACCGATGATGTTGATGATGACGCCATGGTAGAAATCTACAATGATGCTGCTGGAACACAAATACTCTTTGAACAGCCTATTGGCGCAGAAAATCCCTTTCCTGTAAATGTTGCTGTCGAAGTGAGCAGGGCAGATGCTGCTGCTATTGAAGATATGCCTCTTACGTCTGCAGAGCAATATATTCTTGCAAGTTGGGAAATTACTGTTTTTGACAATTGTCAACAGGACTACATCACAGACTATTCAGTTTTTGATGATTTGAGCTTTGATTTAACTGCCAGTCATGATCTGCTGCTTGATGAATGGGACATGAGCACCTTTGCAGTACACTACCATGATGACGGTGAGTTTATAGGATCATTTCCACATGAAATCTGTGCTGAGCAACTCGCCATTACGAGCATTGAGCACTTTAGTGAATATGTGCTTGCTGCAAGTCCACTTGTTCTCTCAGATTCAGGCTCTGATGATGGCAGTGATGGTGCTGGTGGTGGCTCAGGTGCAGAAATTGCTCCCACGCTGCCGAATCTAAATGACAACGATACTAACATGGTCACTGTAGGCACAAAGCCTGCTCCTGGTGGAGGTGCTGGTGGCGGCGGAGGCGGTGGAGGTGGTGGTAGCACAGGCGCTGCGAATAACTCTAATTCGGCAAATACAAGCATTGGTACAGATGAAGGATCAGGTAGCGATTCTAATGAAGGTGCTGATCCCGACACAAATAATGATAGGGATACTGATACAGGCGTTGAAGAGGAAAACAATGAAAGAGATCCTGTGCGCACGACAGTGGAAAATGAGTCTGATGACTCTGAGAGCATTGTAGTGTTTGCTGCGATATTGATTGCTGTACTACTGGCAGTTGCAGGAGTGGCTGCCTACATGCTTTATGATAAAAAGAACAGTGACAAAGCAGGCACAAATTAAGCTACAGAATAGAAGGCGCAGCCTTAAGCTGCTTGCCATAGCCATGACTGTATTACTGCTTGCAGATGTGGCAGGTATGGTTCTTTTAACTCCGCTTGCAGAAGCACGGACGCCATCGACACGTTTTACCGTTAGCTACAACGCTAATGGTGGACGCGGCACTATGGCAAATACCACCGTAACTCATGGCATAAGCACACCACTTAGGCGCAACACTTTCACACACTCTAATCCAGACATGGTGTTTGTGGGATGGCACGCAAGACGAGTAAATGCCAATGGCAGAAATGAGTGGCGCTATGTAAGCGGAGCAGGAGCTATCAGATGGATTCAGCAGGGAGCTACAATTCCTGCTGGATTTGCAAGGTCTCTTTATCGTGACCAGCACAGTGTTAGTGCAACAACTTCGCTCAATAACGGACAAGTCACTATGTTTGCCCAGTGGGCACCCAGTAGATTT
>WQVN01000036.1 GCA_009785795.1 Coriobacteriia bacterium | reverse complement strand
GTGCTTTCGTCAAATGCTTTTCAAGAATAGATTCTTTATCGGCGGGTGCTAATTGGCTTAATTTTCTAAGCGGAGGAGTGCGTCCATCGTAATGAATTGTCCCTGCGGAATGCGTGTTGCGAGACAAGAATCTGATACTTTATCCCAAGTAAAAAGGCCTAGCTGGCCTGACAGCTCGCGAATATCTGCCTTAGTGAAATTGTTTTCTCGCAGAGGACTAACAATACTCATTTCTTGCAATACGCGCATGCCGGGTCGCCTCTTTGGGCAGTCTTCGATGTTGGTCCCGTCCATAACGTATTTGAATCCATGTTGATCTGCAAGCTCTTTAAGAGCTGCAAATATCTGCTCCTTGCAGTAATAGCAGCGGTCAGCATTATTGGCTGCGAATTTTTCATTACTCAAAATATCCATATCGAGCAAAACATGAGAGATATTGTAGGTCTTGCAGAACTGGACAGACTCGCACACATCACCTTCTTTCATAAGCGGTGAGCACAAAGTCGCTGCTATAAAGTTGTCGCCCAGCTCTTCTGCTGCAAGGGCGGCGATGAGAGCAGAGTCGACTCCGCCAGAAAAAGCAAGAACTGCTGATTCGAGCTGCGCAATACTGGCGCGCAGTGCATCAATCTTGCTTTGACTAGGCATTTTCTGTGCTGTCTTGATGGCCGTCCTGCTCAACGCCTTGCTGCTCGACGTCCTGCTCGGCTTTCTCTTTTTCCCTTTTATAGTTCATGTAGGCGAAAAACAGCGATAGTGCGGTACCTGCTACAAAAGCAAGTACGCCCATTGCCCAGGTAAAGTTAGCATCGGCAATCTGAAGACTCGTTACCGCAATACCTGCAAATGAGCCCACAATGAAGCCCAGCACGACAGCATAAGCAATGGCAGGTATCTTTTCAAATGCTCTCTTGATGAAACGTGAAACGAGTATTACCGCCGTAAACATACAGACAGCAAAAACAGCAATATAGGTAAGGTAAAACCATTCGCCACGAACAATGGCTTCTGCAGTGAACAGTAGATCTGTATAGAGGCCTAGCAACATTAGTACTACTGATGCGCTCATGCCTGGGATAAGTAGTGATGCCCCCATGGCTGCGCCACCGTAAACCATCTCGAGGTAAGTTATTGATGCTTCTGCAGCACCGTTTACGACATCTCCCGCAATCATGGTAAGGCTTAGTGCAAAGGTAATGGCAAAACTTACAATAATCCCGATTATGCCTGCGATTTTTATTCCGTGTTTCTGCAGCTCGCTATATACAATAGGGATTGTGCCCAATATGAGCCCTACAAAAAATAGGTAGGTCGCCTTTTCATAAGTTTCAAAAAGCCAGCCAAAAACTACAACAAAGGCAATCATGCTTGCTATCGTTCCTATGGCAAGCGGCACGACAAGGATTATGTTTTGTCTGACATTTTTGGTAGGATTCGAGAACATGTTCAAGACATCTTTGTAGATGCCCATCATGATGGCGATAATGCTCCCGCTAATGCCTGGCGCCAAAACGCTTACGCCAATGAGAAATCCCCCCAGCACTCTATAAAGAAAAAGTCCGAGCTTAGTTTTTTGCACCTTCATTCCCCATTCTTTCGTTCCTGCCGTATTCCCGCTGCCTTCCTCTATTTGGATCAGCAAGCATGAATTCAAGTCACTATTGTAGCTATTTTTAGGTGAAACACGCTATAATACCTTGCGATGAAATCTGAACAAAATCAACAAAGCTCTTATAAGTCCGGCACAGCTTCGCGTGTTCGGCAAAGATATAACTATAAAGCAACACGCTATTCTGATTCATACTCTTGGCCAGGTCGCAGCGATGTAAAGCCGCGCGCAATTAGCTCAAAGCCACCACGTCCTGCAAATCGCGTCTTGAAAGAACTGCCCAACATTGGACAGCCTGCAAGACGTATCAGCATTGACAGCATAGCAAGTCTTGATAACTTTGACCCCTACGGAAGTCTAAACTATGGTGAAATGCACCTGCGCTCTAGCAAAGCAAGGCAGCAACATAAAGAAAAGGTCGTATCGCACCGCATTGCTTTAGGCTTAGTTGCGCTAGCTATCGTACTTGCAGCTGCAGGAATGCTTTGGATGAATTACTCAAATGCTGCCGCGCAGGCAAGTGACTTGCTTACTTCAAGCTCCTATGAGCTCCAAAGCGAGTAGAGAATTCATGCACCTCGATACTGTCGAGTGCACGCTGAATTAAGTCTTCAATATCAAGCAAATCCCAAGAAGCAGCAACCTGTTTTAAGTTGGCATGTGTTTCTGGACTGCGTGGCATAAATAAAGTGCAGCAGTCTTCTGCGTCTTGAATAGACAGATCATAAGTTCCAATCTGGCGAGCCTCATGGATAATCTCATCTTTATCACTGCCGATAAGCGGCCTCAAGATAGGCATTGCAGCAACTTCGTTAGTTGCCACAATATTGTCTAAAGTTTGCGAAGCAACTTGTCCTAGTGACTCACCCGTTATGAGTGCCTTTGCCTTTTGCGTATGAGCAAGACGTTCGGCAATAAGCAACATCAAGCGGCGATACATTATGACGCGCAGTGACGGCTCTACAATGCTTGCAAGCTCGCGCTGAATGTCACCAAAAGGCACCACATATATTCTGGCAAGTCCCCCGGTTCGTGCAAGAACTTCACCAATTTCTAGCACTAAGCGCTCACTAGAGTCATTGGTTTGAGGACGACCAGAAAAATGCAGACCCAGCACAACCGAACCGCGCTTTATCATTCTGAAGCTGGCCACCGGCGAATCGATGCCTGATGACAGTAAAGATATCGTGCGCCCTGACGAACCCGAAGGCAAACCGCCAATGCCCTTAATCTTGCGTGTCGATATATACGTCGCGCCCCCCACAATCTTGATGCTGACTAGCACATCGGGATTCTTCATGCGAACGCCAGCGCCGTCATCAATGGTCGCACTCAACAAATGTGCTCCCACATCACGACTGATGTCCATACTGGTCATAGGGAAATCAGTTGCGCTGCGACGTGATTCTACTTTGAAAGTAAAAGGCTGCCCATCAGCTACAAAACCTGCTGCAGATTCGCGCAGTGCATGCAGAGCAACGTCGCAAATAGTATCCCATTCGCGACTTACCTTATAAGCAACGGCAACAGCGGTTACTCCGGGAATGTTTGCTAGCAGCTGCGCGCAGTCTTCTGCGCTATCAGGATTGCGAATGGCAACAGTCAAAGAGCCTGCAATGCGTTGCACCTTAGAGACCTCATGGTCTGTAGCGCTAAGGCAGGCGTCGATGTTTTCTTTTAGCCGACGTTCAAAGACACTTCGATTTCGCCCTTTTAGAGCGATTTCGTGAAAAGATATGAAACAGACAGTAGCTAGTTTAGCCGAGCAGCTCATTTGAGCTTGTTTCTTCTGCAGCACCTTCATCTTCAATAACATCAACCACATCAACCTCTGCTACAACTGGCTGCTGTGCTGCTTGTGCCGTGATTGATTCAACATCACCAGCACCTGCAGAAAGTGGCGCTTCTGGCGATACATCACCACGAGCAACCTCATCCATAGCAAGGGCAAGCGGCTTTGCACTGGTAAGTTTTGCGATTTCGCTTGTCGTCATAGCACTAAGTGCCTGCTCGCGAACGCCGTGCACCATGTCATTGATTTGACAAGCACGCTTTGCGGCGAGAGTACACAGAGTAAACTTTGAATCTACTTTATCAAGTAGCTGATCGATTTCTGGATTAACGATAGACATGAACGGAC
>WQVN01000035.1 GCA_009785795.1 Coriobacteriia bacterium | reverse complement strand
TTTGCATTAGCTTGATTTTGGCGATTGCGGGGAGACACATGCGGTATCGATATCTATCTTTCCTACTTGCAGCAGCACTAGCGTGCGTGCTAATCCTTAGTGGGAGCGACCCTTCTGCAAAGGCGATTAGTGCAGATGATGCGCGCAATCTTGCGATCGTTAATTCACCCGTAAATACTTTTAATCTTGAGCAGACCAGAAGCACCGCGCACGTAAATACTCGCATTGATTTTATGGCACTCTTACCAAGCGATTTTGTCTGTGACGCATCTACGGTGATCGCAGAATTGTCAGTTGCGAAGTTTTTTCCTCAATCACAAATGTGGAGCAGTGATGAGAGGATAGACGTTGAGGTATTGAACTTCTCTAATGAGGTTGGACTGCACGGCAGTTATGCGTTTTCTGACCGAGGAATATATCGAATTCAGATGCATGCTTCAGCGTTTACCGATGTCACAAAAAGCATTGTTTTGAAAGACCTTCAGTCAAGTGAATGTACTGTGCAAATTGTGGGCAATAAGCCTATTGCCTTTACTTTTGATGATGGACCTCATGAATACTGCACATCACAAGTACTCGACTCTTTTGATCAAGTAGGGGGTCGAGCAACGTTTTTTATCACGGGGTATCGCTTGGAGCGCGCAGAGGGCGCTGCTCTTTTGCGCAGGATGACAGAGTCTGACCACCAGATAGGAAACCATCGCTACACACACAAAGTCCATTCGCCTCAGATGAGCGACGAAGAGTTTAGAGCAGAGATCATAAAGACCAATGAGGCAATTGCCGCAATAACAGGTACTGCTCCTGTTGATTTTCGCTTTCCTTGGGGGGATGCTGACTCTGCAAAGCGAAAAATTGTAAGCGATTTGGACATGAGAATGTGGGGATGGGATAGTAATATTGCAGACGGTGGGGACTACAGTCCTTTGTCAGAGGATGGAACAAATCTCTACTTGGATCGCATCATGAAACAAGTGCGACCATACAGTGTTATGCTATTTCACGATGCAGAAAATACTCATAATAGTGCTGCTGCGATAGGCATTGCCCTGGAAGATTTGACAGCGCAGGGCTATGATTTTGTGACGCTGGATGGTCTTGAAGAATTGAAGTGGTAAAAAAGGGGATGTCTAACATGCGGTCCATAGATACGATAATCAAGGGTGCTTCAGAGTTGCACCTTGCAGATGATGGAAAATTGGTCATATTCAGCGACCTTCATAAAGGTGATGGAAATGCTGACGATGACTTTGCTCGGAATAGAAATGTCTATTTGCATGCATTAAGTTATTACTGGAGTGAGGACTATATCTATGTTGAGCTAGGTGATGGTGATGACATCTGGAAAGCGCGCAACTACAGTGCCATCAAGGATGTTTATCCTCAGATTATGGATTTGCGATCCAAATTTCAATCAGCTGGAAGGCTGCATGAATTTGCAGGCAATCACGACATTGAAAAGCTTGATGCAAATTGGCGTGCAGAAAATGGATATCCTGGGACAGAAATACTTGAGGGGATGCACCTGCATTATGGTGGTCATACTTTCCTCTTGATTCACGGTCATCAGGCTGACTTTTTTGATTCTTCAATCTGGAAAGTAATGCGATGGGTAAACTACTATCCTAATCGCTTGTTAGAGTTATTAGGTATGGCAAGTTTTTCTTGGGTTGCTAAGAACTATACAAAGAGAAATTTCATAGAGCGCAAACTGATTGCATGGGCGCACGAAAACAATACCACTATCATTGCGGGACACACTCACAAGCCAACCCTTGCACCTGATGAGCGATACTTCAACAGTGGTTCAGGGGTGCATCCTAACGGTGTTACCTGCCTTGAATTTGAGGGCGGATCTGTCAAGTTATGTTTGTGGCAGAAGTCCGTACGCAGCAATGGCGACATGTGTATTGCGAAGCGCGTAATTAAAAGTGCCGATTTAAGGCAGGTAGAGAGCTAGGCCATTTCAAGAAGTGGTGGCTGGAGCCGGACTTGAACCGGCGACACGCGGATTTTCAGTCCGCTGCTCTACCACCTGAGCTACCCAGCCACAATGTTTGCAACAAGTCGCAAACGCGAGTACCTATAGTATAGTAAAATTATGAAACCCGCAACGGTTTATCATTTATAATTGAATGTTGGAAACTATGCGTTAGCAATTGTATTGACTTGAATCAGAATAGGTCGCCGATGAATTTAGAGATGGCAGGTATGTAGCAATGTATGGATATGCAGAGATGATGGGCTTCTTCTTCATACAGGTGGGACTTGTGTGGGTTGTAGGATGCACACTACTGCTTGCGGGGGCCTATCTAGCCGGCTCGCGAAAAGGTGGTCGAGCAGCTGCAAAATATACGGCTTTGATGACGTGGATTTTCCTGCTTGGCATGCTTGCTATCGTTGGAATTTCCTTCTTCACACAAGACATTCAGCGCTTTATCGAGATATACAACTACTCCATTTTGGTAGAAATGGTTCTACTTGCAATGGGCTGTGTGTGGATTATGTGGTTTATGGCCACACAATATGCGCGTGGTCGCATTGCCATCGATGAGCGCTTTGGCTCGAAAGAAAATTACTTGCGTGCAAAGGAAGCAGCAAAGCGTGCTGCAAATGGTGAAATTGTCAATCCTGGACTATATGCTACAGATGCACTTGTCACTGACCCTGCTGTTGCTACACCAGAAGCACTAGCATCAGATTTCATACCAGATGCAGCTGCAATAGCTGCAGATCCTTCTGGCGCGACTAATGTTATGCCAGTTGCCACTGATCCGGCAGTGTCCGCGCAAATGCAGGACACATCAGCTCTTGATCCTGCAGCCGTTGCTGCAGGACAAGCAATGCAGCCAGATGGACAGCAGGTGCAACAAGGCATCGCACCAGGCGCGCAAAACGAGATGGTAGCTTTGCCATTGACTGGCTCAGGTGCTAACGAAGGTGCAGATAGTAACGATCAGTGGTTGCAACAGCTGAGTGCTCCAGACTCCGAGCAAGCTAAATTTGCTCCGCAGCTTACCGCATCAGAACAACAGGAGGCACAAATGCAGCAACAATACGGCTATGGCCAACAGCAATTCCAGCAATCACCACAGCAGCATCCCGCAGCTGGACATCCTGCTGCAGGAATGCCACAGCCTCAGACGCCACCCATGCAACAGCGCTTTGCACAGACGCCTGACTACGGTGCAGGGGCAGTACCTCCGCATGCGACGGGACAATTTCCTAGTCAGGCTGTGCCTGGACAAATGCCGCAGCAGCCTCCTATGCCTGGACAACCACCAGCAGGTGCTATGCCATACGCTCGTCAAGACACTATTTCGGACTTTGATCCTTTTGCCTTGCCGCAGGTTACACAGCCAGATCCTTTTGTTGCGAATCCTTTTGCAGGACAGCCTGCATCGGATCCGTATGCAGTGCCACAGGCATTTCCAGGACAGCAACCTATGTCTGGACAACAGCCAGGTATGCCTCCTCATCCAGCACAGCAAATGGCACCACAAATGCCTCCAGGACAGCAACCTATGCCTGGACAACAGCCAGGTATGCCTCCCTACATGACTGATTCAGCACAGCAAATGGCACCACAGCCTTTTGCACCTGGACAGCCACCAGCTGCTGGGTTTCCACCTGCTACACCAGCGCAAAATCCTGCAGCAATGGGTGCCATTGATCCGGCAACTGGTATGCCATTTGCCGGCCCAGGACAGATTCCTGGTGGGCAACCTGGGCAAGCTCCACCACCCGTTGCATTTTAGGCAATACCTAAGAAGTCATTTCAGAGGACCTGTCACTATGGTGGCAGGTCTGTCTGTTGACTGTACCCTAAATTTGACTTCAGCAAAATGATAGATTGGTTGGCAAGGATTGATGGATACATTTAAACAGCGGCTTGGCCGCGATATGCTGGTGTTCGATGGTGCAATGGGCACCATGTTGCAGCAAGCTGGTTTGCTGGGAACTGGCGCACCAGAAGCCTTGAACATTATTGAGCCTGATTCAATTGAGCGCATCCATAATTATTATGTGTTGGCAGGCACTGACTGCATTACCACCAATACCTTTGGGGCAAATCGCAACAAACTGGCACACTATAACAACTCTGATTTGTGTGATCAGATAAATGCTCAGGCTGTTAAACTTGCCAGGCGCAGTGGTGCGCCCTATGTGCTTGCAGGTATTGGACCTACAGGGCTGATACTTGAATCTGTGGGCGGAGGCACGACAAATTCGGATACCATAAACTCAAATGGCGCAGATAGCGATGATGGTCAGAATACGCGGACAAGCTTTGATGATATTTATGATGTTTTCCTGCAGCAAGCACGTGCTTTGGCTGCGGGTAAGCCAGATGCTTTTCTGCTAGAAACCTTTACTGATATTGCAGAGTTGCGCTGTGCAGTGATCGCTTGCAGGGACGCAGATGATAGCTTGCCAATTGTGGCATCGTTGTCCTTTGGAGTGGGTGGACGCATGGAGCTGTCGGGTACCGATCCGCAGTCTGCTGCAGTGATACTGGAGGGCTTGCGTGTTGACGCAATAGGCCTCAACTGTGGTCTGGGACCACAACAGCTTGAGCCGCTTGCGATGCAGATGCGTGCAGCAACACATCTTCCGATTATTGTTCAGCCAAACGCTGGCATGCCAAGGCTTGATCCAAATGGCGAAACCTATTTCCCTGGAAAGCCTGAAGATTTTGCCATTTTTGCACAAAATATGCATGCTGCGGGTATTGCAGCGATTGGTTCATGCTGTGGTTCAGGTCCTGAGTTTACTGCAACCATTGCGGATGAAATTTCAGATGCCAAGTGCGTCCAGACCAACAACCAATCTACGAAGGGATTGCGCATTGCGAGCCCACAGCGCACTTTAAACATTGGTGGTAGCGGTGTCGGTGATGACGCGCCATTGCGCATGATAGGTGAGCGCATCAATCCTACTGGTAAGCCTGAACTGAAGACCCAACTACAGGATGGCTCGATGACGCTGGTGCGCAGCCTCGCTGCCCAGCAGCAGGCGGCCGGTGCTGACATTCTTGACATTAATGTAGGAGTTGCAGGAATTGATGAAGTGAGGATCTTGAAAGCAGCAGTGCTTGCGGTGACAACGTCGCTGCCACTACCAATTGCAATTGATACAACAAATCCTGAAGCTCTTGAAGCAGCATTGAAAGCATATCCAGGCAAAGCACTTGTGAATAGTGTGACAGGTGAACAACGTAGCCTCGATGCAGTATTGCCCCTAGTGGCGCGCTATGGTGCTGCCGTTGTGGTGTTGGCACTTGATGATGACGGTATTCCTGATACGGCGCAAGGGAGACTTGATATTGTGCGCTGCGTGCAAAAAGCTGCGCACGAATATGGGATTGCAGACGATGATCTGTTGGTTGACAGCTTGGTCATGGCTGCTGCTGCAGACAAGGATGCACCTGGCG
>WQVN01000034.1 GCA_009785795.1 Coriobacteriia bacterium | reverse complement strand
GCTGTATGCACACCTAAGTGGCTTTAACGTATCAGTTGGACAGGAAGTAAGTGCTGGACAGCGCATTGGCTCTGTTGGTAGCACAGGTGACAGTACTGGTCCTCACCTACATTGGGAAGTGCGTGTAAATGGATCGCCGCGCAACCCTATGACTTTTTAATCTGACCTTTTCAGAAGTTTATCTTTAACAGCCTTCCTGTTTTTGGGAAGACTGTTTGCTTATTTGCTATGATTGCAATTTGCCCATTGCTTATCGCTGGAATAAAGTCTCTGCAAGATGAGACTTTGCAAGCTCTGCTGCTTGGAAGGCACTTTCAACTAA
The DNA here is from genome assembly GCA_009785795.1 of Coriobacteriia bacterium. Classification (GTDB taxonomy): domain Bacteria; phylum Actinomycetota; class Coriobacteriia; order WRKU01; family WQUG01; genus WQVN01. The sequence goes on along the minus strand of WQVN01000034.1, from coordinate 7,126 downwards.
ATCTTCATAGGACTCAGGACGCAAGGGTTGCAAGACATAGTCAGCAGCATCCATTTTCCCGGGTGGACGCCCAACTCCTATTCGTATGCGCAGATAATCACGTGTTCCTAGACTGTTGATGGTCGAGCGGTGTCCATTGTGTCCTGCGTGGCCGCCTCCCTTTTTTAGACGAACTTCATCAGCAAGCAAATCAAGCTCATCAGCGATCACTATTAAATTTTCCTCTGGGTTTATCCCATACTTGTCACAAAGCTTCTTTATAGAATTTCCTGAAAGATTCATGAAGGTCTGAGGTTTGGCTAACACTATTTCAGTATCGCTACGATTATCCTTAATTGTGCAGGTCATAGCTCCTGCTTCATCTTTCCAGTAGCTACCACCCAGCTCATCAGCAAGAACGTCAATAGCGATAAAGCCAGCATTATGTCTGGTTTGAGCGTACTTTGATCCAGGATTACCTAGTCCTACAATTAGCCAGTCTGCAGGACTGACCGCTTTTTTTGCCTTACTATTTTTTTTCTTGAAAAACATAGCTCACCTACATAACGAATTTAAGTCGTGGATTGTGCTGTATGGGCGCGAGGCTTACATTTTTGCGAGCGTAAGCAGCCCAAGCGCTCGCATCAATCATAGAAATGCAAACGAACGATGCACGCAGCACAAGACGCAACTCAGAATTAAAATTCAAAGTCTGGATCAAACAAATCTGACACAGACCCATCGGTATACACATTTTTAATCGCAGCAGCAAACATAGGAGCTACGCTTAACACCCTCAGCTTATCGCAGGTTCTATCCTCTGGAATGGCAATAGTGTTAGTAACAACGCACTCCTCAACTGTCGCCTCGCTAATGCGCTTGCGAGCTGGTGGGGATAAAATCCCGTGAGTCGCCCCCAAATATACAGCCTTTGCACCTTTGTCTAGGAGTGCCTGTGCACCTGCAGTAATAGTTCCCGCAGTATCAATCATGTCGTCAGTCACAATACAGGTTTTGCCCTGCACATCTCCTATGACTGCAGTAATTTCAGCAGCATTATGCTCTGGACGATCTTTGTGCATGATGGCAAGTGGCACACCCAGCATGCCAGACAGCTTCTTGCAGACTTTTGCGCGTCCCACATCAGGACTGACTACGACGGGATCTTCTAAATCAAGGCTTGCAAAATGGTCTGCCAAAATACCGAGTGCTGTTAAATGATTAACGGGCATATCGAAAAATCCTTGAATTTGCCCTTGATGCAAGTCCATGGTGACAATACGTGTGGCACCTGCAACCGTCAGCAAATCTGCAACAAGTTTTGCAGAAATGGGTTCGCGTGCGGCACTCTTTTTATCTTGTCGCGCATAGGCAAAGTGCGGAATAACCACGCAGATGCTTGCTGCACTTGCACGCTTAGCTGCATCAATCATAATAAGTAATTCCATGAGCGTTTCGTTCACATCTCCACATAGTGACTGGATTAGAAAGACCTCTGCGCCGCGAACGCTGTCAAGAAAACGAACATATATCTCACTGTTCGCAAACTTTTCAATTTTTATTGCTCCTAGCTCCACACCCAGCAAGTTTGCAATTTCTACCGCAAGTTCTGGATGAGAAGTGCCAGAAAACACCATCATATTTCGCGACATGACAACTATCCTTCTTTCCTGTTTTGCTTAACCCAGCCATCTTTGTTCACCTGGCGCGCACGCGCAAGCGCAAGCGAATCATCAGGAACGTCTTCTCCAATTGTACTGCCTGCTGCAGTAATCGAATTCTTGCCAATAGTCAGAGGCGCAACCAACATAGTATCAGAACCAATAAAGGCGTCGTCACAGATAATCGTTTCTGATTTTTTCACGCCATCATAATTGCAGGTAATCACACCTGCCCCTATGTTGACACCTGTGCCTAAAGTCGCATCCCCTACGTAACTGAGATGTGGAATTTTACTGCCATCACCAATGGTTGATTTTTTGACCTCAACGCTCGTTCCAATTTTTACATCATTGCCCAGGGTGACCTCTGGTCGAACGTAGGCATAGGGTCCAATTTGGCAGCGGTCTCCCATAGTGGAGTCCCGCACAATGGATTCTTCTATTACACAATCTGCGCCAACATTTGCGCCATAGATGCGAGAGCTTGGTCCAATACTTGAACCGCTTTTGATCTTTGTGCCTTTTGCAATAATGGTATTTGGCAAAATATTCACATCATGGTCAATCTGACAATCAGGAGAAATCCAGGTTAATTCAGGGGCTACAATGCCTACTCCTGCTGCCATCAATTTCTCATTAGTGCGACGCTGCAGCAAAGTTCCTGCCTGTGCAAGCTGCGCTCGAGAATTGACTCCGTGCGCTTCCTCGGCATCAGTTAGCTGCAGCGCCATGACAGGCTCGTTGTCTGCACGGCATACTTTTACCATATCTGTTAGGTAGTACTCGCCCTGCGCGTTATCATTATCAATCTTTGCAAGACGATCAAACAATCCATCAAGTGCAAAGCAGTAAATACCCGTATTTATTTCGTTAATCGCAAGTTCGCTGGGACTTGCATCCTTATCTTCAACAATAGCGGCAATCGAGCCAGTATCATCGCGTACTATACGACCATAACCACTGGGATTTTCCACGTGTGCGGTAAGAACTGCCATGCAGCGATCCTGGCAGACGGCAACCAATTGGCGCAAGGTAGCCGAGCGCAACAAAGGCATGTCACCACACATCACCAGCAAGTAACCACTGCTATCAGCAAGCGCATCTGCTGCTACGACAACAGCATCTGCTGTCCCCTTACGTGAGGGCTGATGGACGCACTCTATCGACTGCGGCAAGGCAGCACGCACTTGATCTTCTTGATATCCAACAACGGTAAGAATACGCTCGCAGCCTGCCTTTTCAGCTGCTGCGATAACCAGCTGAATCATGGGAGTATCAAGAACTTCATGCACGACTTTTGGCTTGTCAGATTTCATGCGCGTACCAGCGCCAGCAGCTAAAATCAGTGCAGTCACATTAGCAGAACTCATAGAGTTGCTCCTTTGCATAAAATGCCATGTATACAGTTATAAACCATTTTTGTCATTGCCTATCTGCCACTTATAGTTCCCTGCGCGCTTCAAGTGCTTTTCCCAGGGTGAGTTCATCTGCAAATTCAAGGTCGCCACCTACGGGCAATCCACTTGCAAGTCTTGTCGCTTTGATGTCAAGCTGCTTGATTGTCTTTGCAAGGAATACTGCCGTGGTTTCGCCCTCGACGTTGGGATTGGTAGCAAGTATTACTTCTTCAATACCATCTGCTGCTAAGCGTGCAAGCAGTTCACGAATACGCAATTGGTCAGGACCAATACCATCCATGGGCGAGATTGATCCATGCAGCACGTGATAGCGGCCTCTAAATTCGCCTGTGCGCTCAATTGCCATGACGTCGCGAGGTTCTTCAACGACACAGATGAGCGTGCTGTCACGACGCTGATCTGTGCATATGCGACAATCCTCGCCGCCCTCTGCAAAATCCCAACAGGTGGGACAAAAGCTGATGGTGTCCTTAAGTTGCGTAATGCCATCAGTTAGACGTTGAACATCTGCAGCATCGCGCGCAAGTAGCCAGTACGCAATTCGCTGTGCTCCCTTTGGACCAATGCCAGGAAGCCTGCCTAGTTCATCAAGAACGTTCTGGATAGCATCTGGATAGCGCATGCTGTGTTACTTGCTTCCCTGTACTACTGCGAATTCACTGTGCTTGTTTGTGCAGCTCATTGCGTGCTTATGACTTACAGACCGGGGATGTCAAGTCCACCCGTAACTGCTTCCATTTTTGTTGCTGCAGTTTCTTCTGCAATGCGGCTTGCCTCATTGATCGCAGCAAGAATCATATCTTGAAGCAATTCAACTTCTTCTGGGTCAACAGCATCAGGATCGATTATGATGTCACGTAGTTGCCTATCACAGGTCATGACAACTTTCACCATGCCACCGCCTGCACTTGCCTCGACAGTTTCTTGTGCCAGTTCTTGCTGGACTGCTGCCATCTGTGCCTGTGCTTGTTGTGCCTGCTTCATTAGTTTTTGGATGTTCACTAATCTGGTCCTCTCTATTACTGCCTACTGACTGTCTATTACTATTTCATTTGGATATCTTGACTATCTTGTTCAAGCTTAGTCCGTCGTCTGCCTAACAACTGTTGCGCCCAGATCATCAAGAATAGTTGCAACTTCACGAGTCGGTGGACGGTAAGTTTGTTGGTCAGACTCATCTTTTGATACAAGCTCGAGTTCTGGTGTAGGAATATCTGCTGATGCCACAGACGTCTGCTGCTGATTATGACCTGGCACAAAAGCAGCCCCTTCAGGCTCTGTGTCAAAATCTGGCACAAGCGGTGCCTCTTCATAGGGAGGAGCTTCCTGCATTGAAGCCGGATTTGACATATTGGCTACAGGTGGCTGAGGAGCCGCACCTGCAAACTGTCCCATTTGTGCAACAAAGGGGATCTGTGCACCATATACTGCAAGAATCGCTTTTTCCAGCAACTCTCGATTATCTGGACGAGCAACTTGCTTGTGCTTGGCAGAATCAGTCTGCGCAAATTCAATAATCAGTGTTTGAGCGTCAGTGTCAGCACGCAGTCGGGCATTGGAAAACAATGGATGTCTGGATGGCTTAATGGCGCGAATTTGTTCAAGAATTTCACTCCATTTGCGTGTAAGTGTTGCCGGATCATCGCTTAGCTGAACAGCGGTTGACTGTGTTTCTAGCACTGCAGCAGCGGTGTTATCTGCAGTATGTGTTGGTGGCGTGGACTTTGCACTTGCAGATTGCTGTGACTCTGATGCAGGTGCTGAAGTATCTGTATCCAATCGCTTTGTTGCTGCAGGTTCAGATATTTCAGCAGATGCAGCAGGTCTCACCTGGTTTGCCTGTTTCCCTGCTCCTGCTATTCCTGCTTCGAGTGCCTCAATGCGCTGCATAAGCGCTTCAATGCTCTGATCTCCCTGTGCGTTCATTGCACGTGCAAGGGTAAGCTCAAGCAAAATCCGAGGTTCTGTACTATAGCGCAGCTTATCACTTAAGTCGCATAGCAGGTCAAGTAAACGTGCAATCTGTGCTGGTCCTGCAAATAAAGCAGCAATTTCGCGCAAGTTCGCCAGATCATTACCTGTACGATTTACGCCTACTGCTATACCGTCTGCATCTATAACGCCCAGCATACAAATAACGTAAGCATCGCGCACATAGTCCAGCAGGGCACGAGTTGCCTCAACTAGGTCAGTGCCTGCTTCTACCTGGCGTGCAACCCAATTAAAGCAGGCAGAAGTATCACGGGCTGCCACAATGCGCATAAGGTCTGCTAGACTGTCGCTGCTGACACCACCCATGGACTCCTCGACATCAGCAACAGTAATATCGCTATTCGAATAGGCAGCCATCTTTTCAAATAGGGTGATTGCATCACGCATTCCCCCATTTGCATGGCGGGCGATTAATTCGAGCGCCGCTGACTGTACCTGTATATTCTCTTGTTGAGCAATATAGTCCAGTCTACTTGCAATATCTTCAAGGCCAATAGGATGAAAGTCGAATTCTTGGCAGCGACTGCGTACTGTGGGAAGAACTTTTTGCGGATCTGTCGTGCACAAGATAAATCGTACTTGTGGTGGTGGCTCTTCGAGTGTTTTCAGCAGTGCATTAAATGCGCCTTTTGACAACATGTGAACTTCGTCAATAATATAAACTTTCGACTTGCCATGTACGGTGGCAAGGTGCATGTTGTTGATGATTTCTTCGCGAACGTTGTCAACGCCCGTTTGTGATGCAGCATCCAATTCGACAACATCAGGGTGTCTGCCCTCGTTGACCAGCTGACACTGCTCACAGGTGCCATCTGGCTCGCCATCACTTGTGTGACTGCAGACCAAAGCTGCTGCCAGAATACGTGCAGTCGTTGTTTTTCCTGTGCCTCGCGGTCCCGTAAATAGGTAGGCATGTGCAACGCTGTCCGTTGCTACCGCATTTCGCAACGTCCGCTCAATGTGATTTTGCCCAACTACCGCTGCAAAGGTAGCAGGTCTATAGCGACGATAAAGCGACTGACGGGTCAAGCGACTAATCCTCTCAGGTTAATGGCTAGGCTACTGTTGGGCTACTATCAGACTGTGGGGTCAAACTGTGTGCTGTGATGTCCAGGCAGAGCATGTCCATAAACTGCAACAACGTAAGCCCTGTACGACAAATATGCTGGACGGACCTGGACGCTCGACAGTGACCACGTATGGCTGCTATCTTTCGATCCTGACCAGGTTGGCGGTATTTCGCCGTCCAAGTCCACCCAGCATATTCGCAAATCTATTATACCTAACTAGCAGAGTAGTCGCAGAGAAAATCATGAGCAGATTCAGCCCATCTCTGCTCCACTTGCACCGTAAATAGATTTCGATTTATTTGCGCTTAGGTATTTGGCGACACATTGTATTTTCTGCAAGCCGACTTGCTGGACACTCAATGATAATGTGCCCAGTTTGGGCACATTATCATTGAGTGTCCTTCTTGGTTTGGTCTGCCAACAATTAGCTTATCGTTTTGATAGTGAAGTCCCCTGAAATAGCTCAACTGCAAAGCCGCAAGGGGCAATTTCCATTGCGCCAAGAAAAGAGCGAGGGGTGCATATGGCACAGCAATAATAAAAGCGATTAATATGAAGTCAGCAATCATCTCTAAAGCTTAGCGCTGAAAGTTAAGATGCGCACCTATTCATCACCTTCCAAGTCAAAGACAGCTTGAACATTTCCCTTGACGTGCTCCTCTTTATCGCGTTGAAGTCGTTTTTGAATTGCTGCTTGGCGTTGTTTGCCCTCTTTTTCTTTTTGCACTTGAAATTTATGCTCAAATTCAACGTGTCTTTGCTCTTTCTGTTCTCGTTCGCCTGTAATATATTCTTCTGACAAGTCACTGTCTTCACTAAAAGGATTCCAGATTTTAGGATCTGCCTGTTGAGCAGTAAATAAAGCTTCAGCGACATTGCTTGACCAATCAGGATTCCATAAAAAGTAAAACCCAATCATGGCTATTAGCCATCCCCAAAAGACAGGCCATGCGTATCCAGCAAATTCAAGTATTCCCACATCGTAATCTGAAAAAGCTAGGAAACG
>WQVN01000033.1 GCA_009785795.1 Coriobacteriia bacterium | reverse complement strand
GCGTCGATCTTGATGCGGTAATCGAGGCAACCACAGGCAAAACGGTTGCTGAAGTATTTGCTGGTGAAGGAGAACGTGCATTCCGCGAGCTTGAGCTGCAAGCACTATGCGATGCTTTGGCACATCCAAAGCCGTGCATCATCGCCTGTGGCGGTGGCACTGTGACACATCCTGCGAGCTTTGCGGCACTGCGCGAGGGCGCAATGGTAGTGTATTTGCAGATACAGACAGAAAAAGCCTTGCTGCGCATTGATGATTGGACAAGCCGCCCCATGCTTGCGCTTGCAGGAAGTACAGATGCCGTGCACATGTTGGCAAAGTCTCGCTTTGCACTGTACAGGGCAGCTGCCGACCTAAGTGTGGACACTGGCAATTTGAGCATCTCTGAAGTTGCAGACGTGATTGAGGCACAACTGAAAGAGGCAGAGTATGTAGGGCTTGAGCGAAATGAGTGAAGCTGCAAACAACCCTACGTCTAATGTTGTAGCACCCGCACAGGTTGTTGCTCGACAGGATTTTCCTGACGGCTTACGACTTGATTTGAATCTGGGTGTTGCTTCCTATCCAGTCTTTGTCTCAAGCAAGCCTGCTCAGCTGCTTGCTGGATATTTAGACACGTTAATCGGCAAAAAGACAGCAGAGCTGGCTGATCTGGGTAGACATTTTTTTGTAAGTAATCCGCCACGAATTGTTGTGCTATGTGATGAAAATACAGCAGAACTTTTTGGTATTGAAATAGAGGCACAGTTCATTACAGCAGGTTGGGAGATCGATGCTTTGACCTTGCCTGCAGGTGAGACTACAAAAACACTTGCTGCTGTCGAACAGGTCTGTGAGGCACTTGCAGCCCTGGGTGCGACAAGAGATACAGTTCTGTGCTCACTGGGCGGAGGTGTTATTAGCGACCTAACAGGATTTATTGCGAGTACCTACAAGCGTGGAATACCTGTTGCCCATATCCCAACAACACTCGTTGGATTAATCGACGCCTCTATTGGTGGCAAAACTGCAGTTAATGCGCTTAGTGCAAAGAATATGATTGGCACGTATAAACATCCACTAGCTGTTGTCAGTGATCTTGCATTCCTTGACCAATTGTCAGACGCAGAGTATGTCTGCGGACTTGCAGAAGCGGCAAAAACTGCAATACTGTCTGGTGAGGATTGCCTCGCCTGGATGGAAGATAATGCAGATGCACTAATGGCACGTGATCCCAATACAGTACGTGAACTTGCTGCGCGCTGCATTGCCTTTAAGGCGCGCATAGTTGCAGAGGATCCCTATGAGAACCAGCAGCCGTCACGACGTCAGGCATTGAATTACGGTCATACTCTGGGACACGTTATCGAGACCATTACTGCCATCAGAGCACAAGAGCAGGCAGAAGAATTGGCACAGGATCAAATGAATCAACAAGAGCAAGATGATGACTCAGCAGTAAACGACAGTGTTTCAGCTAGCAATGAAGGTGCTCTGCCCAGCGATGCACGGGCAGATGATGAACAGGCTGTCGACAATCCAATTACTGTTGTTTCGCATGGTATGGCGGTGGCACAGGGGATGCGCTTCGAGGCGCGTCTTGCCATGCAATTAGTAGGAGCAGATGGGGATTTTATACTGCGTCAAGACACACTACTTGATCGCCTCGGCTTGCCCGCACTTGACCCTTCAGTTATGGGCAATGATATGAATCTGATTGATGATACATTCTATCGCGATAAAAAAATTACTAATAGTGAATTGCGTTTCGTATTGTTGTCTGCACCAGGAAGACCCGAGCTGGTGACGGTACCGCGCGATATCTTACACGATCATTTGCAGACTTGGATGGGCATTGCTGCATGACAGATGCGATGGCATGTGCCGCAGATAAAGCAGGATTAAGCTTGCTTGTCTTGAATGGCCCAAACTTGAATTTGTTGGGCAAGCGTAATCCAGAAATCTATGGCGTGCTGACTCTTGAGCAGCTTGAAGCTGAATTGGCAGAGTACGCCCACACCAGTTATCCATCTATTGGGGAACTTGATTTTGCACAGTCAAATCATGAGGGCACCCTGATTGATGTTTTGCACCTTGCACATCTCGAATTTGACGGGATTGTTTTTAACCCAGCGGCCTACACGCACTATTCCTATGCCTTGCGTGATGCTATTGAGGTAATCGACGTTCCAGTAGTCGAAGTACACTTAAGCAATGTTGATGTGCGTGAGGATTTTCGTAGCGTCAGTGTTGTGCGCGAGGTCTGCATCGCACATTTTTATGGCGATGGCATTCAGTCATACAAGGATGCAATCGCTTATTTGGCAGAGGGAGCCACAGAATGAGCAATTTCAATGTCGGCAGCCGGATTGAGCAGCTGCGTATGTGCATGCAAGAACAAAAAGTGGATGCTTTTTTGGCACTCCGCTCGCTAAGTGTGCAATATTTGACGGGATTTGATGACATAGCAGATGCCAGTGATCCGCATGCCGTACTAGTAACAGCTGACACATTGCGATTTATGACGGATGGTCGCTATATTGATGTTGTGCAAGGTCAAGCTAAGGGTAGCGACTGGACAGTTGATAGTTTTAGCGGCACGACACTTGCCGCGAGCCTCATTCGAACTTGGGATATTGCCAATGCAGGCATTGTGGCGCTTGAAGATACCGTGTCTTATCGTCAATTTTCAACTATTGCAAATAGCGCAACAATAGTTCCTGCAAAAAAGTGGATTGAAAACATTCGTAAAGTAAAAGACGAAGCAGAACTTGAGCGTATTGCTGCAGCTGCAGCAATAAACGATGAAGCCTTTCCGTACATTTGCGAATATATACGTCCTGGCTTGTGCGAAGCAGAAGTTGCCCTTGAGCTTGAGATTACCTTGAGACGGCTCGGTGCAGATGGATGTGCTTTTCCTGCTATTGTTGCAGCAGGTCCTAATGCATCTTTTCCGCATGCGGTGCCAGAAGAGCGCACAATACAGGCAGGGGATTTGGTCAAACTTGATTTTGGTGCAAGCTACAAGGGCTATGCTTCAGATATGACACGCACTGTATTTGTAAGCGGTGGTGGCACAGTACGTCCCAACAATCAGCAACAACTCGTTTATGAGACTGTTCGAAAAGCGCAAGAGGCTGGCCTTGCTGCAATAAAGGCAGGTGTGACTGGTGCAGAGGTCGATGCAGCAGCGCGCACCATTATTGAGCAGGCAGGTTTTGGCAAATACTTCACTCATGGTCTAGGGCACGGGGTAGGTATGCAGGTACACGAATTGCCTGGTGTGTCAATGCATAGTAAGACGCCTCTGCCAGAGAACTCCGTTATAACCTGCGAGCCAGGAATATACATTCCTAATGAATTAGGCGTACGCATAGAAGACCTTGTGATTGCGCAGCAAAACGGCTACAAAAATCTAACGAGCTCACCAAAAGAACTACTGATAGTGTAATAATATGCCAGGAGAACATTCTATTTATCCACAGAGAGGAATGATGTATGCCCGTATCGACAGCTCAATTTAAGAATGGTATGGCAATTCAACATGATGGAAAACGATGGGTCATTCAAGAATTTCAACATGTAAAGCCAGGCAAAGGTGGTGCCTTTGTACGCACAAAGCTAAAAGAGCTTGAGAGCGGTCGTGTTGTTGACTACACATTCCGTGCAGGTGAAAAATTTGATGATGTTCGTGTAGAGCGTCGCAATATGCAGTATCTGTACAATGATGGCGATACCTATTATTTCATGGACAACAACACCTACGAGCAGGTCGAGATGGATGCTGACTTTGTAGGTGATGCAAAAAAGTGGACAAAGGAAAATGAAGAGGTTACGGTGCTTACTGCAGATGGTGACTATCTGGGTGTAGAACCACCTATGTTTGTCGAACTAGAAGTCACAGAAACTGAACCTGGCTTTAAGGGCGATAGTGTGAATTCGGGCGGCAAGCCTGCGACACTCGAAACAGGCACAGCAATCACGGTACCGATGTTTATAGAAATTGGTGATGTTATCAAGATAGATACGCGTGAGGGTGGAAAGTACGTAACTCGTGTCTAAGTTGAGCATTGATGAGCAGCTCGAAATAATCCAGTCGGGGACTGAGCAGATTGTCCCCCTGGATGACTTGCGACGCAAGCTTGAGCGCGCCGAGCGCGCAGGACAGCCTTTGCGAGTAAAATTAGGAGTTGACCCGACAGCACCCGACCTGCATCTAGGACATGCGGTTACCTTGCGCAAGCTGCGCCAATTTCAAGACTGCGGCCATCTAGTTGTGCTGATTATTGGTGACTTTACTGCACGCATTGGTGATCCTTCTGGACGAAATTCTACTCGACCACCCCTGAGCGAGGCAGATATCGAAGCAAATGCACAAACCTATATTGATCAAGCATTCAAGATTCTTGATCCTGACAAGTGCGAGCTGCGTCGCAATAGCGAGTGGCTTGCATCTCTCAATTTTGCAGACATACTTTCAGTCACGTCAAAATTTACCGTTGCTCAGATTATCGAACGGGATGATTTTGACAAGCGCCTAAAAGAACAAAAACCTATCTCGCTGCACGAACTGCTTTATCCTGTGGCACAGGCTTACGACTCTGTTGCCATCAAGTCAGATGTAGAGATAGGTGGCACTGACCAACTATTCAATTTGCTTGCAGGACGCAAGTTGATGGAAAAAAGCGATATAGAGCCACAAGTATGCTTAACACTGCCGCTGCTTGTTGGTACCGACGGTGTCCAAAAGATGAGCAAAAGTTACGGTAACTACGTAGGACTGACAGATGAGCCAAATGATATGTTTGGCAAGTTGATGTCAGTACCCGACGATTTGATGCTGAGCTATTTCCGACTTGCGACAGCTGCGACTTTGGCAGAGATTGCAAGTATTGAGGACGGCCTGAATGATGGAAGTGCTCATCCAGGACAGATGAAGCGCAAGCTTGCACGCGATATTACTGCGCTCTATTATGGGCAGGCGGCCGCGAAAGACGCAGAAGCAGCTTTTGACCGCGTGTTCAAAGAACGGGCTATGCCTGTAGACATTCCCGAAGAAGCAATTGACTGGCAGAGTGCGTCCAATGACGAGGGTAAAATTTACCTTCCTGCTCTTATGGCAAAGCTAAAGTTGGCAAATTCAGCGGGTGAGGCACGTCGTCTAGTTGATGGTGGCGGAGTAAAGCTGGATGGTGTGCCACTTGCTGCACGCGTTTATGAGCTTGAGCCAGAAGCCCTGCAGGACGTGGTTCTGCAAGTGGGCAAACGCAAATTTGTGAGGCTTGTATAGATGATGGCAAAGAGCAAACCCATGCATATTTCTGTGGGGCTCAAGCAGAAACCATGGCAATATGTGGCAATCATATTCTTTGTGACTGCGCTAGTGCTATCAGGCATATTGGGTGTGCCTCTTGCCTATGGGAATGATAATCCCTTCTTGCGAGAGCTTCGCATAGAGGGTGCTGAATTTGATGGACCATTTCGATATGCTGTGACCTATTACAGTGTCCAGGTTCCTGAAGAAATGGATCGATTAAACATTACGGCAGTGCCGCAAGAGTCATCTTCGACTGTTGAAATTATTGGAAATGAAGATTTGCAGCCTGGCGTCAATCACGTCACGGTTAGGGTGATTGCTACCAATGGTACGACGCTTGACTATCACATTGAAGTAACGCGAGATGGCACACTGAATTCTGAAACTGCAGAACTGGGTTCGCTTTTTGTAGTGGGACATGTACTGTATCCTCTTTTCCGTCCTGATCTTGTCGAATATTCGCTGGATGTTCCTTTTGGCGTTACTGAGCTTGAGGTTGATGCAGTGGCAATGGGCGTAGGCGCTACGGTAAACATTACTGGAGCCAACAATCTTGCCGTTGGCATGAACCAAATTATCATCACGGTGACATCTGCAGATGGCAATTTAGAGCAAGAATACCGCATTGAAGTAACCAGGCTTGATGAAGTTGCCGATGACTCTGCTACCGATAACAATGCGCATGATGTTACCTTGCACGAAGACGATATGGTGCCAATTGAGCAACCAGACGAATTTGGTGTGCTAGTGTTGGGTGAGGACGCGGTTGAAGCAAGTACTTTGAATCCGTGGCCATTGCGTATCGCCCTTATTGTAGTAGGCATTGCTGTTATAGCAACAGTAGTGGCGATACCGTACCTGAAAGCGCGCCATAAACGAACTGAAATAATGCTTGAAGAATTAAAGGATGCGGATGAGAACGAGAAAAGAAAGACGAATACAGCGTAGACGCCAATCAACAAGACGTGCTCTTGCTCTCTCAATGGCCATGTTGATGGTCGCTACTTCATTCGGTACCGCATTTCTTGCGTTGCCCGAAGAAGCAGAGGCAGCTTTTACTAACTTTCCTGCGTCCTACAGACCAGCTTTGATTGACTTGCAAAGACGCTTTCCAAATTGGAACTTTGTGCCGCTTAATACTAATCTGGACTGGAATCATGTTCTGGATCAGCAGCGCGTTATGGATAGAAGCTTGATACAGTCAACTGCTGAGCCTGCTATGCGGGATAGTAGTCGTCCGCGTCAAGTTGAGCCAGGCTGGGTAAATGCTTCGCGAGCAGGGATTGCATTTTACTTAGATCCGCGCAATTTTTTAGATGAGCGCAATATCTTTCAATTTGAGTCACACTCCTTTAATTCTCGCGATCACACACATGCAGGTGTGACCACTATGCTTAATGGAACCTTTATGGCAGGGTCAGGCAATATTAGATTCCGCAACACCTCTGGCAATATGGCAACCTTAAACCAGTCATATGCAACAGTGATTTTCAATGCGGGACGCGATAATATGACCAGCCCCTATTTTCTAACTGCACGCATTATTCAAGAGGTTGGCACTCAGGGAAGTAATTCGGTAACAGGTAATGTGCCTGGATTTACGGGTATTTACAATTTCTATAATATTGGCGCACATGCAGGATCAAATCCAGTAAACAATGGTTTGCGCTGGGCCAGTACGGGAACGTCATACGGACGTCCTTGGACAGATCCCAGACGCTCAATTCGCGGAGGTGCCCAATGGATATCAGAGAGATATATTCGTCGCGGACAGGATTCCTTTTATCTGCAAAAGTGGAGCGTTAGCCCCAATAGCCCGCGCGATTTGCTTTTTTGGCATCAGTTCATGACAAATATAAGTGCAGCAGCATCAGAGGGACAGAGACTGCATGCCACGTATTCGAATTTGGGCATGTTGGGACATCGCAGAACTTTTCATATTCCCGTGTATAGGAATATGCCACAATTTCCCGCGTATCGACCGGGCAATGGATTTCCTGACAGCAATGGATCATTGTTTTTTGTTAATGCGACACGGGTGAATGTCCGCTCAGGTCCAGGCACAAACTTTTCTTCGATCGCATCTGTTCCGCAAGGGGCAACATTTCGAGTTTTGAATTTGCGTCATACAACCGCCAATGGGCATACGTGGGCTCATGTTGAATTCGCAAATGGACAAAGAGGATTCATCGCAAATGGTTTTCTGACCCCGCGTCGCCATGCAGCAACACCAACACGATTTACCGTAAGCTATAACGCTAATGGTGGACGCGGCACTATGGCAAATACCACTGTAACTTTTGGCAATGCTACGCCACTTCGCAGAAACACCTTTACTCATCCTCAGGGTCATAATTTTGTCGGTTGGCATGCAAGACGTACCGATGCACAAGGCAGGTTTGAGTGGCGCTACATTAATGGTGCAGGTCAAACGAGATGGATTAGACAAGGAGCTACAATTCCTGCTGGATTTGCAAGGTCTCTTTATCGTGACCAGCACAGTGTTAGTGCAACAACTTCGCTCAATAACGGACAAGTCACTATGTTTGCCCAGTGGGCACCCAGTAGATTT
>WQVN01000032.1 GCA_009785795.1 Coriobacteriia bacterium | reverse complement strand
TTAACCAGCATTGGTGCCTATGGCATGGCTCCTTGGGAAAATCTGATGACACACGGCTTCACTGTCGATGGTGATGGTCGCAAAATGAGCAAGTCTATTGGCAACGTTATCTCACCTATCGATATCACCGAAAAATTTGGTGCTGACATTGTTCGTCTGTGGGTAGCTACCAGTGATTCAAGCAGTGACGTGGGTGTTTCTGACGAGATTCTGACTCGTGTAAGCGATTCATACAGAAATGTGCGCAACAGCTTGCGCTTTCTGTTGGGCAATACCTATGATTTTGACCCGACAACTGATACCTTGCCACATAGTGAGCTGCTACAAACTGACAAGTATTGGATGATTCGCCTTGCTGATCTGCATGCGGCGATTACAAAATATAACGATGACTGGAAGTTCTATCTTGCTCAGCGTGCAGCACTGGATTTTCTCGGTAAGTTTTCCGCACTGTATTTAGACATGTTGAAAGATCGCCTGTATTCAGACAGTGCGGATTCTTGCGAGCGTCGTAGCGCACAGACTGTGCTTGCAGCAGCATTAAGCTTGCTTGTAAGAACTTTTGCTCCTGTTCTGGCGTTTACCTGCGAAGAGACGTGGAGCTTCATGTCTGATGAATGGAAGCTTGATGCATCAGGCAATGTGATAGAGAGTGTCCATCTGTGTGACTGGCCAAAATTTGAATTGAACTTGCATGCTGATGAGCGCGAGGAATTGATTAAAGCTTTCGAGATTGTCTTATCTGTGCGTGAACAGGTTACGTTGGCTCTTGAAGGTGAGCGCACAGCAGGGCTCATCGGAAAAAGTCAAGAAGCCTTTGTGCTCCTGTCTGCGCAAAAAAGTGTTCTTGATGTATTGCATACGATAGATGATGGCTTGCTCGAAGAGATGTTTATCGTGTCAGGAGTAAAGCTTGAGCTGATGCCTGATGCTAAGATTGCTGCATTGGATAAGTCTTCTGCAGGGTTAACAGAATTGACGATTTCTCAAGTTATTGAGGTAGCTATTGAAAAGTCAACACTCGATAAATGTCCGCGCTGTTGGAATTATCGTGAGTTGGGTACTGATCCTGCCTGTCCAGAAGTTTGCGCGCGCTGTGCAAAGGTACTGACACAGATTGGCCCTACTTGCTAAGTCAGCCCATAAAAATGTTCCAAGCAGTTGCCGCCTTTTGGTTTCTGCTTGATGTGACAACGAAGCAGCTTATTCTTGCCACAATGGAGCTGCGTGAGACTATTCCGCTATGGGATGGCATATTTCACATTACCTATACGCGCAACTACGGTGCTGCCTTTTCGATACTTCAAGGACAGCTGTGGCTGTTTTATCTTGCTATGGCCTTGCTTTTGGTTATGATGATATGGTTCTGGAAATATGAAAAGCCCAGCCATTGGACAGTTGTTGTTGCAACAGCACTAATTGTTGCAGGTGCGCTGGGTAATACTCTTGACAGGGTAACGACAGGCTCAGTTATCGACATGTTCGACTTCAGGGCAATCAACTTTGCAATCTTTAATGTTGCAGACATTGGCATTACTATCGGTTGCGTGATGTTCCTTGTGTGGTTTGTGTTTGTGTCGGGCCATATACATTTTTGGCGCAAAGCAGATATTGCAGATGCAGTAGACGTACAGGTTGCAGATGACATTGCAACAGTGATGATGACTGCAGGTCAGGCAGAAGATGTCGTGACAGAAAGTGATTGCGAGCAGGTGCCGCAAGCAGATATCACTGCACAGCCTGATGACGTAGTGCCGACATCTACGTCACAACAATCAAAGGAAGCAGCAGAGACGCAACAGTTACAAACAGCAGATGCCGTTCAACAGCCTAAGGAGGCAGTACAGCTGTCACAGCCTACGCTACCGCGGCCAACACTGCGTGACAGCATAGAGAACATCTTGCGAAAGTGGGAGCGCAATCTCGAGGGCGACGACAAAGATGAAAGCCCTTCATCTGAGGATAAATCATAGTGGTAGAACGCGATCAAGTCACAGAGCAAATCATCGAATTTGTAGTGACTGAAGAACAAGCTGGCACACGTCTTGATGCGCTGGTTGGCGCGATTCCAGAAGTTGAAACGCGCTCACGTGCAGTACGCTACATTGAAGAAGAGTGTGTATTGGTCAATGGGGAAATTAAGCCGAAAAAGCACCTGGTAACACAAGGACAGCGCATCAGTGTTGCAATTCCACCACCGCGCATGACAACGCTTGAACCAGAATTCATTCCTCTTGATATTCGCTTTGAGGACGAAGAGATTATCGTTCTGTCAAAGGCAGCAGGCATGGTAGTGCATCCTGCGCCAGGGCATCAGACAGGAACGTTGGTTAATGCCCTTCTCGCGCATTGCATGGAACTAGGAAAACTACAGGGTGCTGAACGTCCAGGTGTTGTGCATCGTCTAGATATGGACACCTCAGGACTCATGGTGGTAGGCAAAACTGATCGCGCACAAGCACGTTTGCAGGATGCCATTCGCGCACGTGTAGTTGATCGTCGCTACCTCGCACTGGTGCATGGATGGATTGCTCCTCAGACGGGCATCGTTGATGCGCCTATTGATCGTGCGCCTAGCGATAAATTGCGCATGCGCGTACATGATGGGCCACGTGCAAAAGAAGCTCAGACAACTTTCAAGGTCTGTGAGCGCTATGAGCCTGGTCGCTATGATGATGGTTTTACCCTGTTGGAATGTAAGCTATTCACGGGACGCACTCATCAAATTCGTGTGCATATGCGCTATATTGGGCATGCCATTGTGGGTGATCCGACCTATGGACGCGGGACCCTGCCTGCCAATCACTACTTGCAGCGTCAATTCCTGCATTCGCACAAGCTGTCATTTACTCATCCTACAACAGGTGAAGAAATGCACTTTGAAGATACATTACCTGAAGACTTGCAGGCAGTAATTGGTGACTTAGAGCCACGATAGAGCACACCAGATGCCCAGACTCTACGTCGGGTTGAAAATCTGATTGCAAACGCAGTGACTGCGCTTAGCAACCCTATTTTTCAAGCCTCCTTGATTCTGAACATTTGGAATACTCTCTATTTGGACAAGTAGATTAACGTGCGATTGAATAGGAGTACTTGATGTCAGTAGAGCAATTACCCAGAACTATTTGGTGGGAAGACGGCAGCGTTCACATGATTGATCAGACGCGTTTGCCTCTGCAGGGCGACGTCTTAGTTTGTAGTACCTATGAGGGTGTAATTGTTGCCATCAAAACACTTGCTGTTCGAGGTGCTCCCGCTATTGGTGCTGCAGGTGCACTGGGTGTTGCTTTGTGGACGCATACAACAGCGGCAGAGTTTGACCAGTTAGACGGCGACTATTTAGCTGCTGCGCAGGTTGTCTGTGATGAAATAGCCTATGCGAGGCCTACGGCAGTAAATCTGCCACGCGAAGCTAATCGTCTGCGTGCGATTATCGAAGAGCAGGTTGCATGTGGCGAGCTGACACCAGTGCAGCTAAGCGAATTGTTGGTAACAGAAGCACATAAAGTTATGGAAGAAGACGAGGCGGCCAATCGCAAATTGGGCGCTTATGGAGCAGAGCTATTTGATAGTCCAACGAAGTTTTTGACTCACTGCAATGCTGGTTCGCTTGCAACAAGTTTTTATGGCACAGCATTAGGTGTTATCTATGCTACACATGAACAGGGCAAGGTCGAACATGTTTGGATAGATGAAACACGTCCTGTAAATCAGGGCAGCAGACTTACTGCTTGGGAGTTATTATTTGCAGGTGTTCCCGCACAGCTGATCTGTGACAATATGGCAGCCTTTGTCATGGGCGAGGGATTGGTTGACGCGGTGGTTGTGGGAGCTGATCGCGTTTGCGCTAATGGAGACGCAGCAAATAAAATTGGTACGTACGGGCTGGCTATTTTGGCAAAAGAGCATGGAATACCATTCTATATTGCGGCGCCCAGCACAACCTTTGACCTGTCGTTAGCAACAGGCCGCGAGATTGAGATCGAAGTACGCGACAGCGAAGAAATCGAAGGAGTAACGGTAAGTGGCACCTTTGATGCAAGCAGTCCTGCGGTAAGTGCTGCATTTGACAAGATGACTGCAGATGGTCCTGCTGATCTACCCATGTCAAAGGGTCATCATATGCAGATCGTGCGCAAAGGGGGAGGCTTTGCCTTTGATGCATGGTTCAAAACTACTCCGACCCATGTAAGTTGCTTCAATCCAGCCTTTGATGTGACTCCGGCGAAATATATCACGGGCTACATTACAGAGCGTGGTGTACTGCAGGCTGATGACATTGCAGAGGTTATGCAGTAGAGACCCTTCGACTGCGCTACGCTGTGCTCAGGGATGATTGAGGACGGATACCTTGCCACTTTCTCATTTCTGAGCGGAGTGCGTAGTTACCAAGCACGTCCTAGTACGGCGAGGCGTACCGTTTGAACTCCTGCTTCTAGCAGAGCCTTTGTTGCTGCCTGTGCAGTGCCTCCTGTAGTAAACACATCATCTATGAGCAATATCTTTTCTGGCACAACACCCAGATTTCTGCGGCAGTGAAATCGTTGCTCACCCATAAGTCGTTGCCCGCGGTTCAACTTGCGCTGATCACGCCTTGTTTGCGGTCTTTCAAGTAGCTGTACTGCAGGCAGTGTCAGCCGTTGGGCAACATGCGTTCCCAGCAGTTGACCATGATCAAAACCGCGCCTGTGCAGGGCTTCTGTTGTTGCCGGAATCCAACAAACAGCATCACCCCAGGTGTTCCAACATTCGTGTATATGCGCGCCCAAAATACTGCCGAGCATATCTGCCAGCCGTCGCTCATTTGAGTCTTTGTACAGCACGATTGCTCGCGCAAGTGATCCGTCCAATACTCCCAGTGCAAGGACACGCTTAAAGTTGTAGCTAATCTCCCAACATTCAGTACAGGCAAGCGCACCAAAGGGTCCTGCACAGCGCGAACAAGCTTGTTCGGGGGCATAGTTGCGCGACAACTGATACAGGCAATCGCGGCAAAACAGAACTCCCTGTCGCTCACAACCAGCACATCTGGTAGGGGCAACTAGCTCTCCTAAAGAATTAGCTATGCTGGCAAGAATACTCACATCTTTACCCTAGCAAATGATGTGTAAGGACAGATTAACTTTCGATTAAGAAAGGATTAAAAGAAGAACCGTATACTTAAAATGCTTGCCGCACTCTGCCGCAATTCGTTATCATTGAGTAGTGGGCTGAGACAGCCCTCTATACAATTTGTATTGTGTGCAATTTTGCGAGAGAAGGGGTTACCGTGACTCAGGTAAAACGTGTTTACGGCTTTGGCAAGGCTGCTGATGGTGCTAACAACACCGAAGGCAACAAAGACATGAAGTATGTTTTGGGTGGCAAAGGTGCCAATTTGGCCGAGATGGCCAATATGGGATTGCCTGTTCCACCAGGATATACCATTACCTGTCAATCCTGCGTTGAGTATTACGATGCAACCCCTGCAGCGTATCCAGCAGGTTTGCAAGAAGAGATTGACCAGTATACAGCAGAGCTTGAAGGCAAGATGGGCAAAAAATTGGGTGATGCCAATGACCCTTTGCTTGTTGCGGTGCGCAGCGGATCTGCCTTCAGTATGCCAGGCATGATGGATACGGTACTGAATCTGGGCTTGAACGATGATAGTGTTCAAGGGCTAATCAAACAGACACAAAATGAGGCATTTGCCTGGGATTCCTATCGTCGCTTTATCCAAATGTTCAGCAAGGTTGTTATGGATATTGAGGGTGACCTGTTTGAGAATGCATTGACCTTGAAGCGTCGTGCACGTGGAGTTCAGGCAGACAACGAGCTGACTGCAGACGACTTGCGCGAATTGGTTGGTGAATTCAAGTCCATATTTGCAAGCAATGTTGACGGATCAGCATATCCTGGCCTATTGGTTGATGGCAAACCAGCGTTTCCTCAAGATGTGGGACAGCAATTGCGATTGGCCATCGAAGCGGTGTTCAAAAGCTGGAATAACCGTCGTGCCATTGATTACCGCCGCATGGAGAAAATACCTGATGATTTGGGTACTGCAGTCAATGTGCAAGCGATGGTATTTGGCAACAAGGGTGACACGTCTGCGACAGGTGTTGGGTTTACCCGAAATCCCGCAGACGGTACAAATGAGTATTATGGCGACTATCTGATTAATGCCCAGGGTGAAGATGTTGTGGCAGGTATTCGTCTAACTGATCCCATTGCTGATTTGAAAAAGAATCCTGAGTTTGCAGCAGCTGGTGCACAACTTGATGAGATTTTTGATATTTTGGAAAATGCTTACAGTGATATGTGTGACATCGAATTTACCATTGAGCAGGGTACCTTGTGGATGTTGCAAACGCGTGTAGGTAAGCGTACTGCAAAAGCGGCACTGAAAATTGCTGTTGACATGGTTGCCGAAGGCGCAATAGACAAGAAAGAGGCATTGCGCCGCATTAATCCTGCGCAATTGGACCAATTGCTGCACCCACAGTTTGACCCAAACAAATCCTATGATGTAGTGGCAAAAGGACTGAATGCAAGTCCTGGTGCTGCAGTAGGTAAGGCAGTATTTACTGCAGATGAAGCAGAAGCAGCAGCCGAGATGGGCGAAAAGGTAATCTTGGTACGCTGGGAAACTACTCCTGATGACCTGCACGGCATGATTGCTGCACAGGGTATCTTGACCTCGCATGGAGGCAAGACATCACACGCTGCAGTTGTGGCACGTGGCATGGGCAAGCCTTGTGTGTGTGGCATGGATGCACTGAGTATTGACGCAAAGGCAAAATGTGCCACCGTCAAAGGCACAGACATTGTTGTCCGTGACGGTGACATCATTTCGATTGACGGAACCAGCGGATCGTTGGTTTTGGGTTCTGCTGATTTGATTGAGCCAGAAGTGAGCGGTGATTTTGGCACCGTACTTGCTTGGGCAGATGAGCTACGCACACTGGGTATTCGTGCCAATGCTGATACTCCCGAAGACGCGACACTTGCCCGCGAGTTTGGCGCTGCAGGTATTGGTCTTGCTCGTACAGAGCACATGTTCCTAGGTGAGCGCAAAGCGATTATTCAAGACTTCATCCTAAGTGATGATGACAGGACTCGTGCAGAAGCTCTTGAAAAGCTGGCACAAGCACAGGTTGAGGACTTTTTGGGAATATTCGAAGCGATGGATGGACTGCCTGTTACCGTTCGCTTACTTGATCCGCCACTGCATGAGTTCCTTGACAGTCCGCGCGAACTTGAAGTTGAGATTACTCGACTTGAGGCTGCAGGTGCGAGCAATGATGAGCTTGTGCCAAAGCGCAAACTACTTGCACAGATTGATTCTTTGTCAGAGATGAATCCAATGTTGGGGACGCGTGGCTGCCGCTTGGGTATCTTGTTCCCGCAGCTTTACGGCATTCAAGTGCGTGCGATTACGCAGGCTGCATGTGAGCTGAAACAGCGCGGATTCAATCCTCGTCCAGAAATCATGATTCCATTGGTGAGCGTAGATGTTGAGCTGGAAATTCTGCGCAAAGAGACCGAAGACATCATCACAAAAGTTTTTGCTGAAACGGGTATTGAAGTTGACATTCTGATTGGCACAATGATTGAGTTGCCGCGTGCCTGTGTGACTGCTGACGAGATTGCAAAACATGCAGACTTCTTTAGCTATGGCACAAATGACTTAACGCAAACAGCGTTTGGCTTTAGCCGTGACGACGTTGAATCAAAGTTTATGCCGCAGTATCTAGAGCGTAAGGTAGTACCCGTTAACCCATTTGAGACCATTGACGACGGCGTAATCAAACTGGTAGATGCTGCCTGTGTGGGTGGCCGTGAGTCGAATCCAAAGCTGAAGTTAGGTGTTTGTGGTGAACACGGGGGAGACCCAGACTCAATCCTCAAGTTCTATGAATTAGGGCTCGACTATGTAAGTTGTAGTCCGTATCGCGTGCCCGTTGCTCGCCTTGCTGCAGCACGTGCAACGATTGGGGTCTAAATAGTTGCACCAATTTACAGAGCTGACCTTGAAAGGAGGGAGCGCCAGACGCTCTCTTCTTTTGCTGCTTTTTCTGATGCAACGCGCGGGCGCAAGGTCGCTCGCACGCTTGATAACTATCGTACCGAATTTCAGCGCGATCGTGAGCGCATTCTGCACTGTAAATCCTTTCGTAGACTCTCACATAAAACACAAGTATTTTTAGCTCCAGAGGGCGACCATTATCGTACGCGCATGACGCACACTTTGGAGGTTG
>WQVN01000031.1 GCA_009785795.1 Coriobacteriia bacterium | reverse complement strand
CTTTTGTTCGGTATTCATGCAATCATAGTAAAGCATATAATTGCTTATGTCAAACGATTGTTTATATTTTTTTGAAAGTTTCTGTAATTTTGCTATAAGGCACGATCATGTTTTCGTATTGTCCTCACATTTTAAGTTGTGCTATTTGGCAAAAATGAAAGTTCATCAAATTTTCTAACAGGGATGTGCTAAATTGAATGTAATCAGATCTCGGGAGCTCTGCGTGGTGCGCACATACGAAGGGCTGAGAGGCGGAATGACTACTGCAGTCTTCTTCAGGATAAGAAGACACTTGGGTCATCAGACCAGCGGTAGTCCGCGACCGAACAAGACGGTGCCGGTAATGCGGCACACGCAGAAAGGAATATTATGAGAGATGTACGTGTTCGTATAATTGCCGAAATTGGGCTAGCTGTTGCACTTGCAATTGCGATTAATGCTGTTTTTTCTTTGCTGCTACCATTTAGGATGCCCTTTGGCGGTAGCCTGTCATTGATTATGCTTCCCATTGTTTTGATGGCACTTATGCGTGGACCGGTAGTTGGCTCTGTGGTGGGTGTTTTGGTTGGCTTTTCTGACTTGATGTTTGATCCATTTGTCATATCAATCCCGCAGATGCTGCTTGACTATCCCATTGCTTATGGAGTGGTTGGACTTGCAGGACTATTTGCCTTACAACCAGGCAGGGCACAGAACAATTCCTTGTCAACGCAGCCATCCATTGCAAAAATGATAGGCTTTGCGGTGGCAGGAACTGTAATTGGGGGCCTTGCGCGTCTGCTTGCACATGTGCTGTCAGGAGTTATCTTTTTTGCACAATATGCAGATGAACTTCAGAATGTGTGGGCATACTCTGTTATTTACAACGCTACTTTTATGGGCCCAAACATAATTGTTGTTGCTATTTGTGCAGCTATTGCATTTCCTGTTGTGCGTAGTGTAGTTGCCTCAACGCAAGCATAGCTGTGCTTTTTTGCAGGTTATTATGAAGGCATTAGTCGTATGTGCTCTTGTGGCAGAGGCTGACCAATCCAGTCATGATGATCATGACATCTGCAGCAATTTAGCTGACTTTGACATTACAATAGCTGTAGATGCTGGTGCGCAATGGTTCTTCAGTCATGGTGTTGTACCTGATTTTGTCGTGGGCGACTTTGACTCTATTGATCCCAATGTTCTGAGCTGGCTAAAATTGAGGTCTGCGCAATTCAGACTAGTCTCAAGCGACAAAGATTTTTCCGATCTTGAGCTTGCACTATGCGTGTGCGAGGAACAGGGCGTACAGTCAGCAATGATTATGGGTGCAGTTGGTGGCAGGCTTGATCACCAACTGTGTGTGTTGGGAGCACTTTGCAACAGTAGCGTTACTACTGTGACTCTAATGGGAAGTGCAAAAAATGATCAACAGACTGTTCGGTTAGTGCGGGCAGAACAGCAGTATGCGATTTTGGGGATTGGCACAACATTTAGCGCAATCAGCTTGCAGGGTGCGAACATCAGCATTGCTGGTGCGCGGTGGCCGTTGAATCAGGTGCAGCTTGAACCTTTGTCAGCACACGGCTTATCAAATGAGGTCACGTCACCAGTAGGAGCAACCGTTACTATTCATCATGGAACTGCTCTTTTAATTTTTTGATAAGGCAGACAGGTGTATTGATATGTCGATTTGACAGATCGATACACCTGCAGACTGTTGAAGATGTGTTTTACAGCCTGCAGAATAAAGGGTCAAAAGTGCTAAACTAGAAGCATGATTCCTGACGGATATAGCGGAACGCTTAAACTGGATAAGCGCACAAAAGATTTAGTCAAGCGCTTAGAGCCCACAGATATTGCTCTTATTGACCACGTTGACATGGATCGCGTGGCAGCAGAAAGTCTAATTGCGTCTGGCATACAAGTTGTCATTAACGCAGCTCCTTCTACATCGGGACAATATCCCAATGTTGGACCGCTACTGTTGACACAGGCAGGTGTGACGCTAATTGATAATGTGGGACAAATTGCCTTTGAAAAACTGAAAGAGGGCAAAAAAGTCTGTGTGACACAGCAGGGAAATTTGTTTCTTGGCATTTATCCCAATAAAGAAGGATATATTGCGACGGGAACGGTTCAGACTGCGCAATCTGCTCAGGCAGCATATGAGGCTGCGCAACATAGCATAAATACGCGCTTAGAAGAGTTTGCTCAAAATACACTGCAGTACCTGTCAAAAGAAAAGAATATCATTTCTGACGAGCTATCGGTACCTGTGATTCAAACACCAATGTTGGATAAACATGTTCTGGTGGTTGTGCGCGGCTATCACTATAAAGAAGACATCAATATATTGAAGTCTTACGTTCGCGAGATGAAGCCAGTGCTGA
This sequence comes from Coriobacteriia bacterium, assembly GCA_009785795.1. Taxonomy (GTDB): domain Bacteria; phylum Actinomycetota; class Coriobacteriia; order WRKU01; family WQUG01; genus WQVN01. Next base: position 6,672 of record WQVN01000031.1, on the reverse strand, counting down.
TCGGTGTTGATGGTGGTGCTGACGCGCTGCTTGAGGAAGGATTCCAGCCAGATATAATTATTGGCGACATGGACAGTGTGTCGCCAGAAGCATTAACCAGTGGGGCAGAATTAATTGTACATGCGTATGCGGATGGACGTGCTCCAGGACTAATTCCCCTGCAAGAACTGGGCATTGCAGATAAGGCGCTTGTGTGGCCATTGGCTGCAACAAGTGAAGATCTTGCCTTGTTACTTGCCTGGGAAAAAGGTGCTGACCTGATAGTTGCAGTTGGCACGCATGACAACCTGGTCGAATACTTAGATAAGGGTCGCAAAGGTATGGCATCCTCATTCTTGACACGACTAAAAGTTGGTCCAAAGCTTGTAGATGCAAAAGGAGTAAGTAGACTGTATCGGGCGAGCGTATCACCGGGCATGTTGTTTCCTTTAATTTTTGCAATAATGGTTGTTTTGATGGTCTTGCTGCTAATCAGTCCAGAGGCACGCAACCTACTTTCACTAATTGTGCTGCGTCTGAACCTCTGGTTGAGCATGTGGCAGATACTGTAATGAAGTACAAAAGGAGTGACTAGACTATGTATAATGTGCGCTATCATTTAGCGTCGCTCATATCGGTGTTTTTTGCACTTGCAATAGGATTGCTGTTGGGAGGTCTAATTGCAGAGCAAAGCCCAGTAAATGTACAAGAAGCTGTACTGCAGGGAATTGAGCGCGACATTGCGTTGACGCGTGAGAGTAATGCCCAGCTGCTGGCAGAGAATGTTATTGCTTATGACTTTTCTGACATGCTGCTTGCACATTATGTGAATGGTCGCTTAATGGACTATACCGTTCTGGTTGTGGGGATTGATGGGAATGATGTCAGTAGCGCAATAGCTGATCTGGAGGGTGCGGGAGCGCGCACTGTTCGTGTGACACCTGTTTTCAACGTTGAGGATAGCGACCAATGGCAATTTCAAAGTGACGAAGATCTTGATGGACTTGAATACCAAGCAGTAATAAATGTCTACAATCCTGTGTCGATGGCAGATGCAAATGGTCAAGACACAGCGGCAAACCTCAATGGTGTTCTGCTTGAGCGATACTTTGCTTATTTGGCAGAATTGGGAGAAGCACGTGATGTGCCTGTAATTTTTGCGACCATTGACAATGAGGAAGATAACTTGATTGATGATGCCTGGGCTGCGGGCTTTAGTGGCACCAATCAGTTGGGGAATCGCTATGGATCTTATAGTTTAGTAGTGCTCATTTCAAGCAACACGGTAGGCATGTTTGGTACGATGGATGGAGCAGTGGCGCTGTATCCTGATGTTCCCGATGACCCTGTACCTGATGAAGAGCCAGATAACAGCGAAGATGAAAATTCAGATGCAGATGATAATGATGCAGACAACAGCGAAGAAGATGCATAGCTGCTATGAATCATTCTGCAGATAACGATAAGGAATCAATCAGTCAGGAACAGAGTGTGTCAAAGATAGACTCCTCGCGTAAAAAATCTGAGCGCATTTTGACAACAGCCAATGCAATAACCTTGGCTCGTATGCTGCTGGTTCCTGTTGTGTTTTTTCTCATAATTGATGGCAGGTTCAGTCTGCTTGCTTTTGCGATATTTGCCCTTGCAGGACTTACTGACATGTTGGATGGCTACGTTGCGCGACGTACCAATTCGGTAACTGAGTTTGGAAAAGCTATTGATCCCTTTGTCGACCGCCTGCTACTTGCCTGCGGTGTGATAGCCCTGTTCATTGTTGGCAAATTGCCTACATGGATATTGGGATTTATTGTTTTTCGAGACTTCTTCTTATTGTCGGGAGTTGCCATTATGCGCAGAATTACAACGTTTGAAATAAAGATACGTTACGTTGGCAAGATGGCAACGACGGCACTGCTAGTAGGATTTGCAGGACTGATTTCTGGTATCGGGCAAATGGATGTGGGACTGGGGTGGACAGACTCTGCTCTTTTACCTGGATTTTCCCACGAACATTATCTAGTGTGGATTTGGTTTGTTTACATAGGTCTGATATTATCCTTTATAACCTTATTGGTTTACATTTGGGATGGTGTTCAACTTTTGATTAAGGCACAGGGTGAAGAAGTAAAATAGTGGATGAAAAGCAGGCACATAAAGAGCTCTTTAAAACGATGCTCTATGACGAATATCATGCGGAAGCTAATACGAAGCTTGATAATGCTATTCGCCTAAAGCGCGCCACAAGTGATGACTTGGAAGAGTGTAAGCAGCGCGCCTTAAAGCGTCGTGATAGAAAGAAAATATTTGCGCGCCTTGCTATTCCTGTGGCAGTTATATTCGCCATTGCCGCAGGTCTTGTTGCCTATGATTATGCAATGTCATGGGGTAGGATTCATCCTAATGTTGTGGTCTCGGGCATCGAGGTAGGCGGCATGAGACCAGCAGATGCAGAGGATTATCTAGCAGAAAAACTTGATGAGCTTTCGCAAAATCCTGTAACAATCAGCAATATTGCTGAGGTTGAAAACGATGAAGATTCTGACAGTGAGAATGCAGAAGAAAATCAGACAGAGCCTGAAAGTTGGGAAATTTTTGCTGCTGATATTGGCTTAAGCTTTGAAACGACTACGGCTGTTGCTCAGGCATACGAATTTGGACGCGGCCTTAACGTGTTGGATGCCCTGCAAAAGCGCCTGATGAGTTATTTTGACCTATATCATGTAGATTTGACAACAGCCTTTGATGAAGAAGCAGCAGTCGAGACTTTTGAGCCACTGCGCAGTGCCATCAATATCGCGCCAAGTGATTCAAGGGTTGTTCTGGCAGACGGTGAATTTAACGTTGAAAGTGGCAGTGATGGCATTGCTTTGAACGAAGTAGAATTAGCAGTTCTTATGGCAAGTGCGATCCTTGCACAAGAATTCGATATTGATGCACCTGTCGAAGAAGATCCTCGCGACATTGACGATGCAAGTGCAGAGTATGCAGCACATGCGGCGAATCAAGCAGCATCGCTGCCTGTAGAGGTCAACTACACTGATAGAAGTTGGACTTTCGAAGGCAATGATATTGCAGCACTCATAAACTTTAAACGTAGCGATGCACTTGAAGATGAGGATGCTATTTTGCGATCGAGCGAACCAACGTCTACCACAGACATTTGGCTTGCACCAATCATTAATGCAGAAGAAGTTCAGGATCGAATTGTTGGCTATATGGGTGCAGATGTTGGCAGAGCGCCCGTCAATGCACGATTCTCTGTGTCAAATGGACGGGTTAACATACGTCCTTCGGAAATTGGGTCGGGTGTTGACGTGCAACAGCTTGCACTAGATTTAGCACAAGTGCTTGCAGACACAGATTCAGAAGGTCGCACTACTACATTGACCATGAATGAACTTGAGCCCAGTCTGACTACTGAAGATGCAGAGGCTATGAACATCCGTGAACGCATCTCAACTTTTACCATTCCATTTTCAGCGGGTCAGCCAAATCGCACTCATAACATTGAACTTATTTCGAGCAAAATCAATTACACTATTGTGGCACCTGGTGAAGAATTCAGTTTTAACGGAACTGCGGGACATGCCAATGCTGCTCGTGGCTTTCTTGACGCAGGTGTCATTATTAGCGGTGAGCTTTCAACGGCAGTTGGCGGTGGAATATGTCAAGTTTCCTCAACACTGTTTAACACCGCAATGCTTGCGGGCGTTGAAATAACCCAGCGTCAAAATCATTCACTCTTTTTTTCTCAGTATCCTGTAGGACGTGATGCGGCTGTTTCTTGGGGCACGCTTGATTTCCGTTTCAGGAATACTCTCAATAACTATATTTTAGTTGTAGCTTTTGTAGAGGATTCGGCATCGACTGTGGAGTTTTTTGGGACTGATCCTGACTATGACATCACTATTGAAGCAGGCGAATTTGAGAGAACAAGCTATGGTACAAATGAGGTTGAGGATGATACTTTGCCTGAGGGTACTCGTGTTGTTGAAACACGTGGTGTGCGTGGTGGTACCGTAGATGTTGTTTACACTGTTAGGCAGGGCGATACCTTGGTCAGGCAGCAGACTTTTAGGAGTACACACAGGTCTGCTAATGAGGTTGTTCGCATAGGAACAATGGAGCCTGATGAAGATGAGGATGACGACTAGTCACGTATTTTGTTGCGGTCACGAATGCGAGACTGTGCGCAAACCACACAATGCGATAAAAAGGATATAATCGTGTGCAGAAACTAACAAGAGGAGTCTGTCCATGAACCGCATATTCAATCCATCCATAGAGAGCATGTCTCGCGCAGAGCTTGACGACCTTCAAAATTGCCAGCTACGTGCACTTATTGCAAATTTGTACCGTGCAGTGCCGACATATACAAAAATGCTTGATGAGGCAGGCATAAATCCTGTTCAAATACAGTCGCTCGACGACATGCAGCAATTACCCTTTACAGTAAAAGACGACCTACGTGCTGCCTATCCTTACAAGATGTTTGCTGCGCCCATGCGTGACATTGTGCGTGTTCATTCCTCAAGTGGAACAACGGGCAGCATATCGGTAGTGGGCTACACAAAGACTGATATTGCAAACTGGGCGCAATGTGTTGCTCGCGCCATTGTGGCTGCAGGAGGCAGCAGTGATGATTTTTTGCATGTTGCTTACGGATACGGCCTGTTTACTGGTGGCCTGGGTCTGCACTATGGGGCAGAATTGCTAGGAGCTTCTACCATTCCTATTTCGGGAGGCAACACGAATCGCCAGATTCAGTTTTTGCGAGATCTGGTTCCTGCAGGTGGCATTGCTTGCACACCAAGTTATGCGCTGTTGCTTGCAGAAGTGGCGACAAGTGAAGGTTTGGATCTGACACAATTGCCTTTGCGCTTTGGGATATTTGGCGCAGAGCCCTGGTCAGAAAATATGCGAAAATCTATCGAGCAACAGTTAGGTATTGATGCCTACGACATATATGGACTATCAGAAATCATGGGACCAGGTGTTGCCTTTGAATGTGAAGCAAAAGATGGCTTGCATGTCAATGAAGACCAGTTTTATGTTGAGATTGTTGACCGTGATACAGGCAAAGTCTTGCCAGATGGTCAATATGGCGAATTAGTTTTTACCACACTTGCAAAAGAGGGAATTCCTTTGTTGCGCTATAACACGCATGACATTAGTCGCATAATGCCTGCAAGTTGTAGTTGTGGACGCACTCATAAGCGAATTGAGCGCATAACTGGCAGAAGTGACGATATGATCATTGTGCGCGGAGTCAATGTTTATCCCAGTCAAATCGAGCAAATATTACTAAGTTTCACCGAGAGGCTTGCACCCCAGTATCAGGTTGTGTTGACACGTAAAGATGCAATGGATGCAATGGAAGTTAGAGTAGAGCTATCACCGATGTTTGACTTTGATGAAATTAGCGCACTTGAACAGTTGACGCGCGACGTTCGCACGGCGATTGCCAGTGCACTTGCCATCAGTGTAAAGCTAACCATTTGTGAGCCTTGCTCAATTGCGCGTACCGAGGGCAAAGCTGTCCGCTTAATTGACAATCGCTGACAACCAACAAAGATATGACATAGATTATATTAGGAGGATTACGGTGGCACAACAACTATCAGTATTCTTAGAGAACGCTCCTGGCAGATTAAATCGCCTTGCGGGTACATTGGGTGAAAAAGGAATAAACATGCATGCCTTATTTGTTGCTGATACCAGCGACTTTGGTGTTGCGCGTATTATATGTGATCGTACAGAGGATGCGGTAAGCGCTTTACGCGATGAGGGATTTTCTGTGACAACGACTGAAGTTACTGCTGTAGAGATTCCTGATACGCCAGGAGCCCTGGGGAAACTATTCGAAGTTATTGCAGATGCGAATATCGATGTCAGCTATTCATATTGCTTTGTCGAGCCAATGACCAAAAAAGCTGTTAATTTCTGCCGCTTGAAGAGTCCCCATGCAAGTGAAATTATCGAAGAAGCAGGCTTTCGCATTTTGGGAGACAATGTTTTTCACGATGCGTAGCAATACGCAAAAACTAATAGTTGCTACTACATTCCTGCTGGCACTATTTATTCCACAGGTATTACCTGTTGCAAATGTGATATCACAATCACAGGCAGGCATTGCCATTGCTGCGCCAGAGCGTCCTCCGGGCAGAGTTCAGGCAACAGACGAACTGGATGGAGAGCGCTGGCGCAACTTTCAAATTCAAGACGAACTAATGCCAGAAGTTGGCATGGCAGCAGGCGCGCTTGTGACTGCAGATGGACGCTTTTTGTGGTCACGATACCTTGATGAGCAGCGCCCACCTGCATCACTGACAAAGATTATGACAGCAATTCTAATTATTGAAAATCTTGATGAGGACGAAGAGATAACCTTGCCCGCTATGCCAATAGGGATTTATGAGTCACGAGCCTTTTTACGTCCTGGAGAAATACTCACTCGTCAACAGTTGCTACAGGCATTGCTTATAGTATCCGGCAATGATGCAGCACGTGCAGCGGCAGAAGTAATTGCTGGGGATTTGGCAAGTTTTGTGGCAATGATGAATGAGCGTGCAGCAGAACTAGGCATGACGAATACGCAGTTTATGACTGCATCAGGAATTGATGCTGATGGACAATTTTCAACAGCACGAGATATTGCAACGATGACACGCTTTGCTATGGAAATCCCCGAAT
>WQVN01000030.1 GCA_009785795.1 Coriobacteriia bacterium | reverse complement strand
CAGGCAAGTCGCTGCTAAATTTGGGACTTGCCATGATGGCAGGCGGAAATCCAAAGGGTGCTATTGAAGCCTACCAGACTGCCCTTACTAGTCCCGACTATGAAAACAAGGGACGTGCTTTAGCAAATATGGGTATTGCTCAGCATGCGCTTGGGCTGTGGGAGGATTGTGTTCGCAGTCTTGAAAAAGCAAAGCTGCAAGATAACTACACTGAATCTGAATTGGCTCGCGACATACTGGCTGACGCGCAGCATCGCATAGAAATTGAAGAACAAGTGGCAGAGTCTGACCAATTTGTCGAAGATGACGACATTGATGATACTGCCGATTCCATGGAGGAATACGTTGCAGAAAGTGCTCCGACCTTTGCGCCAGATGCAGAGCCTGATCAGGATGGCTGGGCAGGTGATTTTGACGAGGATGTTTATCCAGATCGCGAAGATGACTTGGGTAGTGAAGAAGACGTTGAACGCTTTTTCTCGCGCAGTGAAGCAGATGCGATGCGAATGGGTCGCGACGAACACCTTGCGGGACGCGGAAGATTTTTTGGTCTTAAGATAGCTCTTGTAATCATGCTGGTTGTGACTGCCTTGGTCGGTGGTGCTGCAGCACTGTTTTTCACAGGTCAGGGATACCCCTCTGCTGAAGCAACCGTTAATGACCTGTTAACGGAATATGCGGGCGGGCGAAATATCGCGCAATTCTGGACGCAGAATACTCCAGAGAGCATCGAAGGCAAGATGGTTGTTATTCCACTGCCCGAGGACTTTACCATTGATGAGGTGAACTTAGGGCCAGAGCACTCAACCGTTAGAGTAAGCATTCATACTGCCGAAGAAGAAACACTGGTCTTTACTTTCGGGTTGGTGCGTGAAGGTATCGGCTGGAAAGTAAACGAAGTTGTCATGGAAGGACTTGACGGTCCCAGTGAGCTTGCCAGCGATGGCGATGATTTGTACGACGATGGCTTTTTCGACGAAGAATTCCTTGATGATGACTTCTTCGATGAGATGTTTGACGAGGATGGCTTCTTTAATGAAGAAGGATTTCTTGACGAACTGGATAGTTTAAATGGTGACTCTAATGCAGACACCGAGACCAACTAGTAGACGATAACAGACGAGAGGAAGTACACAGAGTGACCCTTGAACAGACTTTTTTAATGATTAAACCAGATGCTGTGGCCGCAGGAAAGATTGGCCGCATTATCAGTCGCCTTGAGGATACGGGACTGAAAATTGAGCGCATGGAACTTGCGCAGCTGACATTTGAACAGGCTGCTGCCAATTATGCAGAACATAAGGGCAAGCCATTCTATGACAGCTTGATTGCCTATATCGTGTCAGGCCCTGTTGTCAAGATGGTCGTATCTGGCGAGGGTGCAGTAGCAGCGTGTCGCAAGCTTATGGGCGCAACCGACCCCGCAGAAGCAGCACCGGGAACCATCCGTGGTGACTTCGGTTTGACCGTTGATGCAAATGTTATGCACGGATCAGATTCGTCTGCATCGGCCGAGCGCGAGATCGCTCTGTTTTTCGAGTAACTTTGCTGATGGGGCACGCGCTCAAAGGCGCGTGCTTTTGCAATAAATGGGCTTGTGCAGAATAGTGATAGAAGATGATATACAAAATCATTGAAAAGTGGGCACTGGAAGATCTTTTTGAGGGACTTCGGGCAAACTATGATGAAGTTGTGGGACCACAGCCAAGCAAGGGGCACGGTGGTCCCGCTCTTGTTTTTGACAAATTGACAAACTTCAATGATTTGCGCCTGGACTATGACACGACAATCCTGCCGCCAAAGAAGTACTTCTTGAATCCCGATGAGCGGATTTTACGCTTTAATCGCTCAACGGGGGATGTCTTTGATACAGAGCCTGTGCAAATTTCACGTGCAATCTTTGGTATGCATCCTTGCGACATCAATGCGCTGTTGCTGCTTGACCAAATTTTTCTTGGCGACTATGTGGATCCCTACTATCAAGCAGCACGTAAATCGACTTTCATAATTGGCACTAGTTGCATGCCCAGTCCTGGGCACATATGTAATGCCTTTGGATCTGATGAAGTCCATCGCGGTTTTGACTTATTCCTGACAGATCTTGGAGATCGCTACTTCCTGTCTTGCGCTACCGTTCCCGCTGCAGAACTTGTTGATAAATATCTTGATGCGCGTGAGCCTGTGGCAGCAGATATCAGCGACTTTCAGGCACGCACCAGACAGTTTAAGGCAGCATTTAAATATTTGCCTCAGATGGATCAACTTCCTCTACTGTACGGTGCAAAATACGAGGATGAAGATCTATGGAATCAGATTGGTGATGACTGTCTGTCCTGTGGAGCTTGCTCGATGGTTTGTCCTGTCTGCCACTGTTTTGATGTGCGCGATAAACTGGATGCAAACGGTGAGACAGGTTTACGCCATCGTGTTTGGGATAGCTGCAACTTTAGTGAGTTCGCAGAGGTTGCCCATGACTACAATTTCAGACCAACACACACATCACGTGTGCGCTATCGTTTTTTCCATAAATTTGTTGGCAACTTTACACGCAATGGCAAAATGCTTTGCGTGGGATGCAGTCGCTGTAATCGTGCCTGCAAAGTGGGCATTACACCTGCGCGCGTAATTCGAGCACTGCAAGAAGATGCAAATGCAAATGTTGGCGCAGAAACACCAGATAGTGCAGATACCGTATCCGCTAAAAAGGATTGCGCATGACTGCTGCACACACTGCAAAAGCATATCGCAAGTTAGGGGCAAATCCTTATCGTCCTTGGCCTGCGCGCATAACATCGATTACACAATTAACCGCAACAGAAAAGCTTTTTGAATTGCGCCTCATAGATGAACATGTTCGAGAAGAATTTTCTTTTACGGCAGGTCAATTTGTCGAATTATCCATTTTTGGCATTGGTGAAGCTCCGATTTCTATATCAAGCGCACCGTCAAAACAGGGATTTATCGAACTGTGTATACGCCAGACAGGCACAGTCACCAATGCAATCCACCGCATGCGCTGTGGGGATGTAGTTGGTATTCGTGGTCCCTTTGGACGGGGCTTCCCTTTTGAGGAGATGGAAAACCACGACGTATTGCTTGTTGCAGGAGGGCTGGGGATTGCTCCGCTAAAATCGCTCATTAATCATGTTCATGATGAGCGCCATGCTTTTGGCAAAGTGACGATTCTGCTTGGCGCGAGGAATCCCGCAGAGCTGCTGTTTAGACAGGAATTCGATATGTGGAAGCATCGGCAGGACTTTGACCTGATGATGACCGTTGATCAGCCAGATGATAGCTGGGATGGGGAAGTAGGTCTGGTCACGCGCTTATTTGATCGTGTTGACATTGATCCCGATAATACTTACGGTGCGATTTGCGGACCACCAGTCATGTACCCCTTTGTGGTTGAAGAGATGCGCAAAAAACATCTCGATGTTGATCGCATCTACGTCAGTGTTGAACGTCGCATGAAGTGTGGTATTGGCATGTGTGGACACTGCGCTGTAGGACATCAATATACCTGCATAGAAGGGCCTGTCTTTAGTTACTGGGAAGCAATCAATCTGCGTGAGGCGATATAGGGTGTCAGCTGCGATACATAATCATGGCTCATCGCTCAAGCCAGCCTATCCGCGTGCCATTGTATTGTCACTTGCAAGTGACTTTGGCTGTCAGTTGCAGTTAAGCAATATTGCTGACTTGCTTGACGTGCTGGGTACCATTAAGCTGGAATACTGGCAATTAATGAGCAGTGCCGTACTGCCCGCAGACTACGATATTGCCATTATCGAAGGGGCAGTTACAACACAAGACCACATTGAATTGCTGCAGCAGGTTCGAACAGTGGCGCAAACAATCATTGCGATTGGAAGCTGTGCCATTACAGGAGGTGTTCCTGCTCTTGCGGCACAAGATTTGGGCAAGCATGTCCAAGCCGTCTATAGCGATGATGCAGATAGGGTTGCGGCAGGGCGTGTGCGTCCTGCTCCGATATCTAACTATGTTGCTGTTGATTATTTGGTAGCTGGATGCCCCATTGATCCTCGCGAATTTGTTACCGTGCTGCAAGGTGCTTTGTTGGGAGTAAGGCAGCGTCAGCAGCGTGAGCCACTTTGCGCACAGTGTAAAACAATGGAAGCTCCCTGCTTTTACAGTATTCGAGCAGCACAAGATATCGCAGATGGAATGGCAACTCCGCAGGCGTTATGCTTGGGACTTGTGACACGCACGGGATGCGGGGCGCTGTGCATCACACGCGGTCGTCCCTGCACTGGTTGCCGTGGTATTGCCGCAGATGCAAACCTGTCTTCTGCACGCACTTTTATAGCAAACGAAGGACTTGATGTTGATGATTTTGACGATGCTTTGCGCATTTATAGTTCGCACGCTTTGGATGATGGTGGGGAAGAGCAATGACAGCGAGCAAAACGACAAGTCTTGACATACAGCATATTGCGCGCATTGAGGGACATGGTAACGTTGAGATTAAACTTGATGGTAGTCGCATTGAACATATTGAACTGAAGACTGTTGAGCCTGCACGTTTTTTCGAAAGTATTGTAGGCGGCCGTCACTTTAATGATCTTGCATTGATTGTGAGCAGAATCTGTGGGATATGTTCACCCAACCATACCATCACGGGGCTTATGGCAGTTGAGGATGCATTGGGCCTGGAAATCACGCAACGTACACGCTTGCTGCGCGAACTACTTGTATATGGATCCTTTATCCAGAATCATGCGACGCACCTATACGTATTTGCTGCTCCTGATTACACAAATACTGTTCCCAGTGCAAAGAGCAATATTGCGTCAGATACCTTACCGAGCGTTCTGAGTCTAGCGGCAGGTCAAAAACGTGATCGCGAATTACTGCGTCGTGCACTTGAGTTAAAGAAGCTAGGCAATGATCTCTGTGCGGCAATAGGAGGACGTCCTGTTCATCCTGTTAATGCAATTGTGGGTGGCTTTACAGATCAGCCTGACCAAATGACATTGCAGGTACTTGCAGCGAGGCTCCGCGCAGCTCTCACTGGTGCGCTACTGACAGTAGAGCTATTTGCAGGTGTCGATTTTCCCAATTTTCAACCAGATCGCGAGAAGCTGGCACTCCGTGACAAATCAGGTGGCTATGCAATCTTGCCAAGGGGAGCACAGACGACAGTAAGCGCACATAAATCTGTGTGGAGTCAACCTGTTGCTAGCTATCACGACTTCATCAGCGAACATGCCAATCCTCAAAACGGCAATGCAAAGTTTTCTTTTCTTGAAAGTAATCAAGGCGAGCAAATTCCTTTTATGGTGGGCGCACTTGCTCGCTTAAGCATTAGCGGTGATGCTTTAATGCCTGAAGCTGCGGTCGCAAGATCGAAACTTTCAAATTTCAGTAATCCTTACCTCAATAATTTATGTCAGGCAATAGAGCTTGTTGATGCGCTAGAGCGCTGTGCAGCACTGTGTGACAGACTTGCAGAGGACTATGAAAAGAGCGACAAGCAGATTGCGCCACCGCAAGCTATTGAGGTTCAGGCAGGTGTGGGATATGCTGCAAGTGAAGCCCCCCGCGGAACACTGTATTATTCAATTGGTTTGGATGCACGTGGCTATGTCACTTCAGGTGATGTCATAACACCTACAGCACAAAATCTTGCCTGTATAGAAGCTGACTTGCGTGATCTTGCTCCTTTGTTGGAAGGCTTGCCGCAGGATCAGTTAATTTTGCGAATTGAGCAACTAATTAGGGCTTATGATCCGTGCCTGTCGTGCGCAGTCCACTAATCAGAACACGACAGATGCTTAATTCAAGCTCTAATTTTATTCGTACAGCGTAAGATATTGAGGGATAATCACGTCAAGAACGCAGTTTTCGCTAATATGGCGGCATTGCTTTTCTGCAAGTTCTACTGCGAGCTGCGGATTATCTGCAATGTTTGAAATCACTTCTGCGATGGCAGTTCCTGTTGCACTTGCTGCAATAGCACGTTTGTCGCACGCAAGGTCTGTGATTCCGCGTGTTCTGGTTCCTGCAATGGGAATGCCTGCTGCGGCAAATTCCATCAATGAGCGTGGTAATCCTTCACGCTCTGATACCAAGATTCCTAGATTAGTTAAAGCAAATAGTTCACGCAGCTGCCGTCTGTCTATCTGACCAGTAAAGCTGACGGACAGTTGTTCTTGCTGTGCGTGCTTGCGCAGCGCAGCTTCAAGAGGGCCTGTGCCTATGAATAAAAACTGAAATTCGGGTGGCAGTTTCCGTGCTGCATCAAGTAGTAGGCGGTGTCGCTTGTTGTGATTCATCTCGGCAATTGTGGCAATGACAAATGAGCCCTTATTGAGCCCATAGCATTTACGCAATTTAACCTCATCTTCAGGCGACAATGCCGCAGGTGAATAGGCATCCACGTCAATGCCTACTCCGTCAATTCGTGCGATTGTACATCGAAAAGCCTTTGGCACTTTATAGACAGACTCGCGTGCCTGCGGACGATTGTCATTAACCGTTTTATTGCCATGTAGTCGCATACTGCTTTTTGCCATCAGCTGTGCTGCGGCTTCATCCTCATCATTCATGGTGACTAAGACATCGGTATACGGTAGTGCCATCAATTCCATCATCCGATAGATGCGACCCTGCGCGTGACCTTGCTCATTCTTGAAAAAGTGAAAGCCATGTGCGGTATAGATTACTCGCACATCTGCAGTTGTGCGCAAAGCAAGTCGCGTTATTAGTGATGCGATGGGCGTATGAACATGTACTACCTGATAGCCTTTTGTTGTGACTAGTTGTCGAATTGTGCGAGCAATTTTAGGGTATCGTAAAAACGAGAGGGGAGAGCGCGTCCATTTCACTGTATGCACTGTGTCAAATTCTACACCCAATTCACTTCTGCTATCTTCACTTGCGCCTGTTAAGGCATCAATCTGCCAGCCATGTTTGTGCAGAGCTTCTGCTAGTGGCAGCAAAAATGCATGCAAAGTGATAGGTACTGTTGTGACAAAAAGAGCCTTCTTCATGGCTTGAGTGTAGCACAGTAAATCAACTATAATTCATGCCCTATGCTCAAGAATGCTCGTGATACTTCTGTGCAACTTCCTGCCCTGGACAGTCAGGCAGCACTTGTCTATGACAGTTTGGTGCAGCAAACACAGCATGCAGTGCAACAGGCGGGCTACCAAGAATTGCTACTGGGACTTTCTGGTGGACTTGATTCAGCGCTTGTTGCGACTGTGGCAGTTGATGCGCTTGCCCTGATGGGTTTGCCCTCTAGCAATTTACATGCAGCTATCATGCCATCTCAATGGACATCAGCACAAAGCATTATTGATGCCAACGAGATTGTGGCACGTTTGCAAATTCAGTCATGCATTCTTGATATCATGCCTGCCTATACGACAATTTCTGATACGCTACAGCCAGTTTTTGACCCTGTTCCTGCAGTAGATTTTCCAGATAAAACGCAAGAAAATATCCAGGCGCGCATTCGGGCAGTTCTGCTGATGGCACTGTCGAACAAGTTTGATCGCCTTGTACTTGCAACAAGCAATTTTAGTGAAATTTCTGTTGGATATACGACACTTTATGGGGATTCAATAGGTGCTTTTGCGCCCCTTGCAGCTGTGTATAAAAGCTGGGCATTTGAGCTTACAGCATTTAGAAATCAGCGCGCACTGGAACAGGGCAATGTAACTCCAATTCCTTCTTCGGTACTTGATAAAGAGCCCAGTGCAGAGCTTGCTCCTGGACAAACTGATGCAGCAGCACTGGGATCCTACTGTCAATTGGACGCGCTTCTTTATGCGCTTCAAAACGGCAGGGAAAAACCTTCGGGCTTTACACAATTTGAAGACCTTGGATTTGATAAAGACTACGTTGTAGAAATTGCTAATCGTGTTGCAAAGTCTAGATACAAGCAGCAGCAGGCCTGTCCTGGTGCTATGCTGCCTGACGAAGTTCTGAATTCTGTTAGACAACAATTTGAGCAACAAATACAGAATAGAAAGGTTTGATTGGGAGGTACGTTATTGATTAATGTAGAAAAGCTGAATCCACGCGATGACATCACGCTGGAGTTGATACCCGTTGCTGGTGTTGATGCAGAAATACCAGCTCTGGTTCATCAGGTGCTGTATTTTGACTGGGATGTTCCCTTTGAGCCAATTGATTACTGGTACGAAAGCCAATTGGGTGGACGTTTTCTAATCGCGCGCAAGGCATTAAATGCGCAGGATGGTCTGGATGTCAATGTGATGCCAGAGGATACTTTGCTGGGTGTGTGTCGGTTGATGCCGATTGAGCCTGGTACGCCTGCACAGATTCAGGTACGCCAAGTTGTGGTGACTGCTGCTAGTCAGGGACTGGGAATTGGAACCTTGCTTATGAAAATGTGTGAGGAAGTTGCTCGTGCAGAGGGAATAGGTGAAATATATTTGTGGTCACGCTCACCCGCTTATCGCTTTTATGAAAATCTTGACTATGTATATACCAGCGACACGTGGATATCTCACTTGACAGGACTTGAACATAAAACGATGACAAAGTACCTGTAAGGTGCAGAAAAGTGTCTATAGGATGCAGACAAAATATGTCTCAGATGATATAATTCTAGGGTTAATAATGTGTGCTGGGTCTTGTGCCTGTCGCACATTTGCACTTGCTTGTTGTGACTGAACAAGAGTGACTGAACAAGAAAACGAGAAGAGAGACTGTTATCTGTGAAGAAGATTACTGATTTTTTCAAGAATAAGGCATTTTTCGACGGAAGTAAACTGGTACTGTCTGTGACAGTGCTCATCTTATTGGCTTTGCCACTGCTTGCTACAGCTACCTCTGATTCGGTGCAATCTGCCGTAGAGCATGTGCAGGAAATGTCTGTGGGCATCGTTGCTGAAGAGGCTTCAGAGAACAATATGGAAGAGGCTCTCAGCGAGGAGGTCTCAAGCAATAGTACTGTAGAGACTGCTACCGAAGAGACCGCCACTGAAGAAGCTTCAGATGGTAATGCTGCAGAAGCTGCTACAGAAGAAGTAGCTGCAAATGAAGAAATAAGCCCATCTGATGGTTACATAGGCATAGTACCCTTTT
>WQVN01000029.1 GCA_009785795.1 Coriobacteriia bacterium | reverse complement strand
GGATGCTTGTGCCACCGTCTATGCGCTTCTCGCTGATTTGATTGCTCTGCTGCAGGAAAAGGAATCGCTTGATCGCGCTACTGTTGAGCGCTATATTGACGTTCTGGTTCACAGCGACATGCGCCCGGCTCACCTTTCCTCTGATCGTATTGCAACCTATCGTGGTCGTGCGGTGCGTGCGAAAACCTTAGGACAAAAAGCTTATCTGGATACGGTACGCAGTAACTCGATTACCTTTGGCATAGGGCCTGCAGGAACAGGAAAGACCTACCTGGCGATGGCACTTGCAGTAGAAGCGCTCAAAGCAAAGCAGGTCAAGCGATTAGTTCTAACCCGTCCTGCGGTCGAGGCAGGCGAGAATCTAGGCTTCCTACCAGGATCATTGGTTGAAAAGGTTGATCCCTATCTACGTCCACTCTATGATGCGCTACTTGACATGATGGAACCTGAGCGCTCTGCGAGCTTGCTGGAAACAGGTGTTATCGAAATTGCTCCTATTGCCTTTATGCGTGGGCGCACTCTGAATGATGCCTTCATTATTGTTGATGAGGCGCAAAACACGACCTCTGCCCAAATGAAAATGCTGCTGACCCGCCTGGGCTTCAACAGTAAGATGGTGGTAACGGGAGACATTACTCAAATCGACCTGCCGCGAGGCAAAAGTGGTCTTGCAGAAGTTGAATCAATTCTTAGCACGGTGCGTGGCGTAGGCTTTTCATATTTCAGTGGCAAGGATGTTGTGCGCCACAAGCTGGTGCAGCGCATTGTGGAAGCCTATCGCGTGTTCGAGGACGGCACGGTGCAGCCTCACCTGCCAGGAACCGAAGAAAAGACAGGCGAATAATGTCCGTCAAGTTAAGCAACCAGTCATCTTTTCAACTACATGACAATTTAATGGCAGAGTGCGTCCAGCTTGCGGGATACGTATTTTTGCAAGAGGGTGTTCCCCCACAAGCAGAACTGTCAGTGACCTTTGTTGATCTTGAAGTTATGGAATCACTCAACAAGGAATTTCGCGACAAGGAAGGAGCGACTGATGTGTTGTCGTTTCCTTGCGACGAGATCGCGGATGGTGGTCTGCCCGTTCTGCTGGGTGATATTGTTATCTCTCCCGATATTGCGTCAGAGCAGAGCAGTGATGTGGCAGATGAAGTCAAGCTGCTATTGGTCCATGGGATTTTACATCTGTTAGGCTATACTCACACTGACGACGAAGAAACATCGCGCCAAATGGAGGCACGTGAGAAAGAATTGCTGACTGACTGGACAGAGCTGTGGGCAGGTGAGCCACGTTCTGGCTGTAAGGGAGGAAGCTGTTGTGGATAGACCCAGGCAATCTTTATTGAAAAGCTGGTATGTTGCATTTGCTGGTCTATTCACCGCAATCAAAACTGAGCGAAATGTGCGGATTGTTGCAGTATGTATGGTAGCAGCCTTTGCACTGGCCGCTGCCTTTCGAGTCTCAGCCATTGAATGGATTATCGTTGTGCTGTGCTGCGGACTTGTCATGGTGACAGAATTGCTCAATACGGCAATCGAATCTGTTACTGACCTTGCGTGTGAAGAACGCCATCCCTTAGCAGCAGCTTCCAAAGATACGGCAGCGGCAGCGACCTTAATGGCATCAGGCACGGCACTCATAGCTGGTCTTATAATTTTTGTTCCCAAAATTATCAATCTGATTTGCTGCTGGCTATAGCATGGCACAGAAAACATGCATATTTTTGTCATCCCGTGCTTTGGCACAGGATCTCTGTATTTAGAGCTAGATGGGGTGTAGCATGACTCAGGACGATAATTTCAGATCTGGCTTTGTAACACTTGCTGGCAGACCAAATGCGGGCAAGTCAACGCTTGCCAATGCATTAATTGGCACAAAGGTCGCCATTACTTCCAGTGCTCCTCAGACAACACGACATCGTCTGCGTGCAATCTTAACTACTGATGCGGCACAGATAATCTTTGTCGATACACCAGGACTGCATAAGCCTAAAGATGCTTTAGGCGAAGAGGTTAATCGCTCGACCTATAAGGCGCTTGAAGACACAGATCTATCTGTGCTGCTGATTGACTGCACGCGTCCACTGGGCAAAGGGGACATGTGGGTACATGAGCTATTGACAAAGGCAAGCGGCGGAACTGAACCACTAATCCTGTTCACGAAAACCGATATTGCAAGCTCCGAAGAAATTGAGGCACAATGCCAAGCACTTGCTGCTTTTACCAATGCAAAACCGATGCTTGTATCTGCGGTCACAGGACAGGGTGTGGCAGAGTTTGTCCAGACAGTTACAGACATGTTGCCCGTAGGTCCACTCTGGTTTCCCGCTGACACTCAGACTGACCAGCCATTCGAGACGCTAATTGCAGAATTCATTCGTGAAAAAGTTCTACGCAGTACCTTTGATGAAGTTCCCCATGCTATTGGTGTTCGTATTGACGAGGTCAATCAGGATTTACGTCGCGACCTAACTAGCATTGAAGCAACAATCTTTGTTGAGCGTGACTCTCAAAAGGGCATTATTATTGGCAAGCGTGGTGCAGGAATCAAGACCATAGGCACTGATGCGCGTACCGATCTTGAATTGTTGCTAGGCACACGTGTTTTTCTTGATTTACGTGTTAAGGTAAAGAAGAACTGGCGAAAGGACAGTGCTCAAATTCGCAGGTTTGGTTATGGTGAAGGTAGCTGAGTTGCGTGGCGCGTAGTTACATCGCACAGGTTTTAGTTCTTGCAAAAACAAAGCTGGGAGAAACCGACCTCATCCTAACCTTACTATCGTCTGAAAATAGCCAGATTCGTGCAGTTGCAAAGGGTGCACGTAAGCCAGGGGCAAAGCTATGCGGACTATCTGAGCCCTTTACCGTTTTTGATGCAAAGTTTCATGCTGGTAAATCACTCGACATTGTCCAAGAAGCAGGTGCGGTTGAGTCCTATGCGTCTATACGGGAAAATTATAACTGCCTGATTGCAGGAAGTGTTGCCCTTGAACTTGCTACTCTTGTGACAAATGACGGTGACACCATTCCGCGCCTTTATGCGATGACACGAGCATTTTTGGATGCTCTAAGCATTGTTGCCACAGATGAAAACGAACAGCAATTACATTTGCTGCTTACAGCATATTTGTTGAAGGCCATGGCGATGATTGGTTATTCGCCCGAATATGAATTATGTGCTCAAAATCCTGAGTTGGCTGACCTGTTGCGCAGCACATTTGCACAACTTGCAAAGTCACATTCAGGCGACAATCTGCAGGCATCAAAAAGACAGCTGCGACAGACAGTCAACTTCACCGAGAAGCACTTGCCTGCACCCTTGAAGTCACTTATTTATTATAAAAAGTCCATGTAAAAAATAGACAGCTTTACTCACCTGTCCATCTATTGCTGCTATAGGGGACTGTATTGTTTCAAGCCGCATATCGAACATATTGTATGATACAGTAGTACATGTATGAATAATTACTTTTAGTATGATACAAGGAGGAATGTATGACTTCTATCACGATATCAAGCAGAGGGCAAATGGTCATACCAGCGATGCTTCGCAAGAAGATGGGGTTAAAAACTGGAGACCGAGTGCTTGCAACATTTGACGAGGAAACTGAAATCCTGAAGATACAAAGAGCTGAAACATTTGACGAAGCACTTGAAAAAATAGCCTCTTGGAAAAAGCCAGGTATTGAACCTTTGGTTGACACGCGTACGCTTTTTAACCAGCGGGAGTCCAGACTATGAGAAGGGAAACTCTTGATACGAACGTCCTACTTCGCCTAATGGATAAAGGTGAGTTGCCTGATCAGCACAAGGCAGCAAGAATGTTGATAGAAAAGGCTTCAGTGCGATACTTCGTGTCTGATGTAGTGTTATTTGAGTTTGTTCATGTGCTGGACAAGCACTACCAACACAGTAGAAAGGAAATACAATTCATTGTTGAAGCACTTGCTGGAGTGGAATCCATAGACTGTAACGCAGAACTGACAAAAACAACACTTGAACTCTATTGTGCACACAGCACATTATCGTACGCAGACTGCTATCTTGCCGCAAGTGCTGACTACATGAATGCGCTTCCTCTGTGGACTTTCGACAAAGATCTCGCGAAAAGAGTTGACATGGCACAGCTGCTTGATGTTGCCTGAGTTTCCATTTTCATGTAAAAGAGCCTGAGCTTGTACAAAATCTAGCAAGATGGAGTAGTGCTCCATACTTGCTTAGTACTGTTTCAACACTTGGTTGTCCCTAGTCATCAATGGTCGCGATTTGCAAGGACATACATGAAACTCCTGTCACTTTCGCGCATACGGGTTGTGTCGTGCTCTATAATGGTAGTGCTGTGAAATCGTACAAATTTGCTGCATGACGACTGAAAGGGCTTGGACATGAATTACCCAGAGTATCGACCGCGTCGCTTGCGCTGTAATTCAACCATTCGGTCTATGGTTCGCGAGAACTCATTGGCGGTGACTGACCTGATTTATCCTCTATTCGTAAAGCCAGGAAGTGGCTTACGTGATGAAGTATCATCCATGCCTGGGGTCTTTCAGTTGAGCTTAGACCAGCTGGGTAATGAAATTGCGCAGTTGAAGACACTCGGTATTCCCGCAGTCATCCTTTTTGGCTTACCAGAAGGCAAAGACGCTGATGGTAGTGAGGGCTATGCAGAAAACGGTATTGTGCAGAAAGCCATCCGTGCCATTAAGGCTGCACATCCTGATTATTATGTAATAACTGATGTCTGCTTGTGCGAATACACTGACCATGGACACTGTGGACTACTTGATGCAGATGGTTACGTTCAAAATGATCCGACACTTGATTTGCTGACACGTGTTGCTTTGTCACATGTGCGTGCAGGGGCAGACATGGTAGCACCTTCTGACATGATGGATGGACGTGTTGCTGCTATTCGCACAGCCTTGGATGATGAAGGATTTGAGAATACACCCATCATGGCATATAGTGCAAAATATGCCAGTGGATATTACGGCCCTTTTCGTGATGCGGCAGATTCTGTGCCAACTTTTGGTGATCGTGCTCAATATCAGATGGATCCTGCCAATGCAGATGAGGCTTTGCGCGAGACGGCACTTGATATTGCTGAAGGGGCAGACATCGTCATGGTTAAGCCTGCGCTTGCGTATATGGATGTACTCCGCACACTTAAGAACGAATTTGCTTATCCAATTTGTGCGTATAACGTCAGTGGAGAATATGCCATGGTCAAAGCTGCTGCTGCTAATGGCTGGATTGACGAGAAGAAAGTTGTTCTTGAAACTATGCTGGGGTTCAAGCGTGCTGGGGCAGACCTGATAATTACGTATCATGCCAAAGATATTGCTCGCTGGCTCATAAATAAAGACTAGGAAGTGCATATATGTCACATGGTGGTAGTTGTCCGCATGCTGCAGCGGTAAAATTGCAGCGTCACGGTGGTGCACGCAGTGTTGGCTTTAAGCCCGGTGGAGGTCCTGCAGCACTTGCTTATGAAGAACGCACGGGCATTAAGGCTCCGCGTATCATTGCTTGGGAGATTACGCGATCATGCAATTTGAATTGTGTACATTGTCGTGCAGCTTCGCGCTACGGCAAGTATGAGGGCGAATTGGGCCTTGATGAAATCAAGGCGGTCATTGACAACATTGTGACAATTACCAATCCCATCATTATCCTGACGGGCGGTGAGCCTCTGTTGCGTGACGACATCTGGGACATCATCGACTATGCGCATGAAAAAGGTGCGATGCCTGTCGTTGGCACCAATGCAACATTGATTACACCAGAGATTGCACAAAAACTAGCAGAGCATAAAATCCCGCGCATATCGGTGTCAATTGACTTTCCAACTGCTGCAGAACATGATGAGTTCCGCGCAGTTCCTGGATCATTTGATGATGCTATTGCAGGCATTAAAAATGCGAAAGAAGCTGGTGTTGGTGTGCAGGTAAATACGACAGTTACAAAGCATAATGCAGATCGCCTGGAAGAAATCCATCAGATGGCAGAGGATTTGAACGTAGATGCATTTCACATTTTTATGCTAGTTCCAACAGGACGAGCGGCAGATTTAGCAGAACAAGAACTGACCCCAGAGCGCTATGAAGAAGTGCTGACCTGGGCGTACCATCGTCAAAAAACAAGCCCGCTGCACTTCAAGCCCACTGATGCACCGCATTATTACCGTATTATTCGCCAACTTGCTGCAGCAGAAGGTCGCGAAGTCACCGTCGAAGAGTATGGTCTGGATGCTATGACGCGTGGTTGTTTGGGAGGTATCACTTTTTGCTTCATCAGTCATGTAGGCGATGTGCAGCCTTGTGGATACTTTGACATGCAACTAGGTAATGTCAAGGATGAATCCTTTGTCGATATATGGACGAACTCGCCTGTGTTTCGCGACCTGCGCGACTACTCAAAATTGAAAGGCAAGTGCGGTGCCTGCGAGTTTCGTGGTGTTTGTGGAGGGTGTCGTGCTCGAGCTTTAGAGGCTACAGGGGGCGATTATATGGCTGAAGAACCGTACTGTTCTTATCGTCCGGTCGCGTATGGACAGGAATTGTAGTGGGACTACATGCGATTATACTTGCGGGGGGTAGCGGTACACGCTTTTGGCCGCTTTCTCGTGAACTTGCACCAAAGCAGATGCTCACGGTTTTTGGCGATGATTCGCTGGTGGTGGATGCGCTGAATCGTGCGCAACAGGTCGTTGGTGATGAAGGTCACATGCATCTAGTTGTTGGTGCTACCCTGATTGATGAACTGCGCAATCACTTGCTATCCCATGAGGTGTGGGGAAGTGCAGACTTGAACTACATTATTGAACCAGCTGCGCGCAACACGGCACCTGCGCTTGCCTTGGCTGCTGCAGTGGTGATGGCCGATGATCCAGATGCAGTGATTATTATGTTGCCTTCTGACCATCTAACAGAAGGTGGTGAACGTTGGATTGCAACTATGAATGTTGCAATTGATGCAGCTGCTGATGGCAGTCTGGTTACTGTGGGCTTGTATCCAACAAGCCCTGAAACAGGATTTGGCTATATTCAAGCGAGGGGTCAGGCAGAGGGTCAGCCAGGTGATCAGGCAGATATTGCGGTGCCAACTGCACTTCCCGTAAAGCGCTTCGTAGAAAAACCCAACTATGCAGATGCAAAGCGCTATGTGCAACATGGGAACTATTATTGGAATTCAGGCATGCTGGTTGCGCGTGCAGATGCAATTTTGCAGCAATTACTTGACGTTCACACAAATAATCCTACCAGTTCAGATGCCGCGAAAAACGATGTGATTGTTGCCACGGCACGTGCGATAGCAGCAAATTCTGATGACGGTGCAGGGCTGCAAGCTTTTACAGCCCTGCCCAAGGTGCCCTTTGACAAAGCAGTTCTTGAACTGTCGTCAAAGGTAAAAGTTGTGCCAACATGTATTGATTGGTCTGATGTTGGATCTCTGCTCTCACTTGAAGCCTTGCAAGGTGCTAATGAGCGGGGAACGCGCGTAATTGGCCAAGGCATTGACCTTGATTCGCACAACACTCTGAACTACAGTGATAGTCGTTTAGTTGCTACTTTGGGGCTAAGCGACACGGTGGTAGTTGATACGGCAGATGCAACACTGATAGCAGCACGTGATCGCGTGCAAGATGTGCGTGAAATTGTGCGTGAATTGCACAGGCGAGGCGTACCAGAAATACGACAAAGTCAGACCAGTTTGCGTCCCTGGGGTAGTTGGACTATGCTGACACGCGGCACTGGCTATCAAGTGAAAGAAATCGAAGTCATTGCAGGTGCCAGCTTGTCGATGCAAAAGCATCAACAACGCAGTGAGCATTGGATAGTGATTGCAGGCATGGCAGATGTTGAAATAGACGGACAGCAACAGATGGTGGGCGCAGGTCAGTCAGTGTTTATTCCTGTGGGAGTACTCCATCGTCTAAGCAATGCAGGTACAGAGCCTTTACGTATTGTTGAAGTGGCTGTTGGCGACTATTTGGGTGAAGATGACATTGAGCGTTTTGACGATCAGTACGGTAGAGACACTTAGGACTAGGACACTTAGAGAGGGAAAACATGTTGAACTCAGAGCAGCTTTTTGAAGAAGCGCAGCGATACATTCCTGGTGGGGTAAATTCACCAGTACGCGCTTACAAAAGTGTAGGAACGACCCCGCGATTTGTTGATAGTGCGAGTGGTTCTCGTATCTATGATGCAGAAGGGCGCGAATACATCGATTTTGTGCAGTCATGGGGACCGATGATTTTAGGGCATGGTCATCCTGCGATTGTAGAAGCGGTAAGTGACCAATTAAAACGCGGAACAAGCTTTGGTGCTCCAACGGTACTTGAGACTACGGCGGCAGAACTCGTTTGTGATGCGGTGCCCAGTATTGAGATGGTTCGTTTTGTATCCTCTGGCACAGAAGCGG
The DNA here is from genome assembly GCA_009785795.1 of Coriobacteriia bacterium. Lineage (GTDB taxonomy): Bacteria > Actinomycetota > Coriobacteriia > WRKU01 > WQUG01 > WQVN01. The sequence goes on along the minus strand of WQVN01000029.1, from coordinate 951 downwards.
TCATGAGCGCCATTCGTTTGGCACGTGGCTTTACAGGGCGCGACAAATTGATCAAATTTGATGGCAACTATCATGGTCACAGTGACTCGCTACTTGCCTCTGCGGGATCGGGTGTGGCTACGCTGGGAATCCCTGGAACTCCTGGTGTTACAAAGGGTACTGCTGCTGATACGCTGGTTGCTCGCTACAACGACTTGGGGGCAGTTCGCGAAATCTTTGAAACATTCCCAGATGACATTGCTTGCCTAATCTTAGAGCCTGTTGCAGGCAATATGGGCGTGATTCCGCCGCATGAAGGATACTTGCAGGGGCTGCGTGCGCTCTGTGATGAATTCGGTGCATTGCTGATATTCGACGAAGTTATTACGGGGTTTCGCTTGGCACTGGGTGGTGCACAGGAATATTATGGAGTGCGTCCAGACCTGACAACGCTAGGCAAGATTATCGGTGGTGGCTTTCCTGTGGGTGCTTTTGGGGGGCGTCGCGACATCATGGAACAGCTTGCGCCACAAGGTCCCGTCTATCAAGCAGGCACACTCAGTGGTAATCCCATTGCAATGGCTGCAGGAATTGCGACTATTCAGCGCCTGTCACGTCCTGGCACCTATGAAGAATTAAAGGCAAAAGGACGCCGCTTGGCACAAGGCCTAAAAGATGTCGCAAATGCGGCTGGTGTAGATTCCTATGGCACGCAAATTGGATCGATGACCTGTCTGTACTTTACGCGCGGGCCAGTGACTGACTGGTGCAGTGCGTCTAAAAGTGATACTGATCTGTACGGAACATTTTTCCGTGCGATGCTGGATAAAGGTTTCTGGCTTGCACCTAGCCAATTTGAAGCTTGTTTTGCTTCTTTGGCGACAAGCAATGACGATATTAATGCCATGGTTGCAGCTGCAGGTGAGGTTTTGACTCAGATTGGAAAGGGTGCAAAGACTGCATGAAGGCAAT
>WQVN01000028.1 GCA_009785795.1 Coriobacteriia bacterium | reverse complement strand
GATACTTACAAGTGTCCTACCGCTTCCTTGCCAGTTCTCACTGGTTAACAAGACATGATCAACTACTCGACCGTGTGCATCTCGTGCAACAATGCTTGCCGGATTAAGTATTGTTCCTTGTGGCAGCAAATCATAAAACACACCTTCTGTTTGTTCTGGCAAGAGCTGTGCAAAGTGTGTAGCAGAGGGGCGCTGAACTTCTGTTGCGCCAAGCGGAGAGTTGGCACCAACATTGTGAGAAATCGCAAGTCTGTAGGGAAAAACCATACGTGCATTTGCTGCATCTGAAATAATTCCTGATCCTGCCTGACCTGTGCGAATCATCTTGGTCGTATCAGCACTAAAGACAAGTCTTCCCATACGAACAAAATTCGATGCACGATGCACCAGATCTCCATAATCTGCGATATCTTTAGCTTGCAGATTCGAAGGCCAGGTTGCTATATATTGACCTGGCCATCCAGGATTTTGAACATTCCCGTCAAAGTCTTCAATAATCATGGCAGAGAAATTAACTACTTCAACCGTTTCTTGATTCTCAATCAAGTCAAGAACACGTGGTGTTGAATTAATCCTAATTCGAAACTGAATGGTGAATTCAGTCATATATCGCCCATTTTCATGCACTGCCTTGATGCGGTGCGCGTCAACATCGGGAAGGTTTACCCATGTCGTATCTGCTGGAGAAGTAACAAGGTGCTGCCACCCTTGTGCAGATGTGTAGTAGTACAAGTCAATAGGAGACCTATTGGCAAGGGGCACTTCTTGCGTATCTATGAGACCACCAGTACTGCTTACGAGGGGCACTGTCTCTCTGTAATTGGACACCATTACTCGCGTAAAGCGGAAATCTTCTGGCTCTAACAGATGAAGCCCTGTCGATGTTCTTAAATAAATCCAATCATCTATTGCAGTGGTGGTAAAGGGTCTGGTTCCACCGTCAGTAACACCAAAGCCTCGTGCCTCTGCTCTAAACTGTGGTCCACTAACACTGAAAGCTCCACCGCCCATAGCAGCTACTGACGGTATGCCACCTACGGGAACAAGTGTGACATCATCGCCCACCTCTAGGAAGGTAAGTAGGCTGGGTATAACATTAGTGGTATTAGGGTTCATCCATTTTCTTAGTTGGTATAAATCTCCGTCATATTCTATGTATCCCCCACGGAAAGTGTAGCTTGCCTCTCGATTATGAGTAACAGAAGCAGCAGCTCCATCATCAGTGGGAGTAAGAACTACCGACATGCTGTTTCTAACAACTTGCTCTGCTTGACCAGTTCTGGGATAAGCAACAATAATGTCTCGCCACTGACGGCTTCCCGAATTAGCAACAGGAAGGCTGTGACCAATTCCTGCCAGCGGGATTGCTTGATTCCAGGTACGCTCTACATGAGCATTAAACGCTGCCGTATTTCCAACCATCCAGCCACTTATTGGATTGGCATTGGTCATATTGGCATTTGTTGCAGCACCTGACCATGCAACAATTTGCCCACTGTCAAGTGGAGAATCTTGAAGAAATGCAGTGAACGGCTGTGTTGTTGTTTGGAGGGTTCCAAAGAACAGACGGTAGCGCACAAAGAAGTGGTCATCTACACCTGGTGGTTGTGTTCCCCATGCTGTTTGCCATGCATTGCGTGAGTCAAGCGCCTGCTTTGTAGATTCAAGTGGCACCATTCGTGTTGTCAGGTCAAGACTAAGCTCGTTGCTTTCAACGGGTGCAACTCCGTGCGCAGGATCAAAGGTGGCACGTGCCCTAAATTCATTGCTAAAGCCATTGGGGCTCTGAGATGGCAGATAGTGTATCGCAAATTCAACAAATAGGTGTGTATGGGTGCCAGTAACAGGCCTGAAGTTAGTGATTACCACTTCATTGGTGACGGTATCTATGGTGAAGTCAAAGTCAGTAGGTCCAGGAAGAGGGATGATCATGTGTGGCTCATTTACAGCTCCCAAATTCCATTCAGCAGGCGGCAAACCGCCAGCCCATCCCGAACTGCCCCAAACAACATTTCCTGTAATCAGATTGCCATTTCTATCCTCGAATAAAGCGCGCGGCAATCTAATCTCTATTTCGCCCGCTTCGTAGACACTCTCTCCTGGAGGAGTAAACTCGAGCACCATTCGTAAGGCTCCTCGAACATTTCGATCAGGATCAAGGCTCAGATGATCTTGCTCATTGTTATCGAGCCAACGCAGTGTTAGGCCATCATTGCCACTCAGCCCCATAATGTCCTCATAAAACACCGTCTGGATAGCCACAGGATCAGCTGTTGCAAAAATAGGTGCTATCAGCACAAAGGTAAACAGTGCAATCAATACGAGTCTTTTATTTTTCGAAAATGTGTTACTTAGATTTTTATTCATTCCTTGCCCTATTTTTCACATTTTTATAACCTGCTATAGAGATAGCCAATCTACGATTATACGGGAAATAGGGCTATCCGTCCACTTTTTGAACCCAGATGCTTCAAGAAGTAACCCGGCGAGAAATAGGTACTGGGACAGTACAAGCTGCGCAGCACAAAAGTTTCGAAGTGCGTGCAAAAGCCCTACAATTTGGGAGCGAAACGTAGAAGCAGTACGCGAGTTCCAATTGCAGGGCTTACGTGTGCCTTAAAGCTTCTGGTGGGCCTAGTAGGATTCGAACCTACAACCTAAGGATTATGAGTCCTCCGCGCTAACCGTTGCGCCATAGGCCCAGCCAAACACCCAGCAAGTCACCCCGCAAGTCACAAGTAGTAATACTAGCATAAACCACAGTCAATCTTTCACCTGTCCTTGAGCTACAATAGTTCCATGTTGTACGTACTTACATTCCTCGAAGGTGTTTTAACCTTTATATCCCCCTGCTTGCTGCCCTTAATGCCAGTCTTTGTGAGTTACTTTGCTGGCACAGCTATGGATGAGGATGACCAAAACTTGCGCAAGCGCAGACTTCGCACCCTTGCCAGTGCACTTGCATTTATGGCGGGCTTTACCTTGATTTTTGTAATTCTGGGCATATTTGCAGGCACGCTCGGCTCATTCATCACTCAGAACCAGCGCATTGTTGACTTGGTCGCAGGCAGCATTGTTGTTCTATTTGGTATTGGCTATCTGGGACTATTCAAGCTGCCGACTTTTAATGTCAGTCCACAGCTAAAGGGTCGAAAGGACGGATTACGCTCCTTCTTTTTTGGTATTGTATTCTCAATTGGATGGACTCCTTGCATCAGTGCCTTTCTGGGATCAGCACTTATGCTTGCTGCTGTTGCAGGGTCATGGGAACAAGGTGCCCTACTGCTGTTATTCTACTCGCTTGGACTAGGATTGCCCCTGGTAATCACGGCACTACTGATTGATTCACTCAAAAGTGCTTTTAACTTTATTAAACGTCACTATGTCCTTATTACGCGAGCTTCTGGAATACTGCTAATCTTGATGGGACTGTTGATTATGAGCGGTCAAGCATCCATTTTAGCAAGCACTCTGACAAATTTTTCATAACTGTCGCCGATAGGAACTACAAGGAGCACACCAATGAAGAAAAATCGGAACTGGTTTATCGCACTAATCTTTGCACTGCTGCTAATTACTATCATTGTAGGCGCTATCGCACTGCAGCGCATCATCGCTCCCGAGGGACTCAACGATGTTGCAATTGCAGATTTAATGCCAGATACTTTTGAGGATCCTCTTGTGGGACAAGCAGCGCCAGATATCGTCTTTACAGACGAAGCAGGGCAATCCTTTCAACTGAGCAGCTTTGCAAACACTCCTGTAGTCTTAAATTTTTGGGCAAGTTGGTGTCCGCCCTGTCGCGTCGAAAAACCTGATTTTCAACAAGCATTTGAGCAGTACGGTGACGAGGTCAAATTTGTCATGCTGAATGTTGATGAAAGTGTTGATGTCGCACGCGCCTATGTGGACGAGGAGGGCTATACCTTCCCCATTTATTTTGACGACGCAGGCAGTGGTGCGCTTGCCTATGAGGTCGCAGGTATCCCAGAAACTTTTATCATTGATGCTGGCGGAACCATCACTGCACGCTTCTTAGGCGCAACAAGTTTCGCAACATTGGAACGCGCAATACAAGGCACACTGCCTTAACTGGGTGTTACATTTTTTTAGGAGCGCTTACTCCGATTAGTGCGAGTGCATTCGCAAGAGTATGGCGAGTGGCATCAATCAGGGCAAGGCGTGCACTTGTCAGCGAAGCATCATCACTCAGCACCTGACATTGCTGATAGAACTGGTGATACAGCGATGCCAGTTCCTCACTGTAATGCGCTAGCCTGAATGGCGCACGGTCACGTGCTGCACGCTCGACTACCTCGCCAAATTCAGAAATCTTACGCATCAGGGCAAGCTCTGCCGCATGACCCAACAGTGACAAATCTGTTGATTCGTCAATATGTATCACAGCTAAGGCATCAATGTCGGCATCGTCTTGCCCACTCGCATCTGCCGCTTTGCGCAATATGCTGCAAATGCGTGCATGTGCATACTGCACATAAAAAACGGGGTTGTTTGATGACTGATCTTTTGCCACATCAATGTCAAAGGACAGTGGCTGATCACTCGATGTGCGCACTAAATGGTAGCGTGCAGCATCAACGCCTACCTCGTCAAGCAGCTCTTCAAAGGTTACCATCTCGCCCGTACGCTTTGACATGCGAACGAGCTGTCCATCGCGATACAATGCCACCATTTGTCCCAGCACTATTTCAAGCTGTCCAGGATAGCCAAGAGCAGCAACTGCTGCCTCTAGGCGCTTAATGTAGCCGTGATGGTCTGCACCCCACAGATTAATTACGAGGTCAAAGCCACGCTTAAACTTATTGTCATGATAGGCAATGTCTGCAGCAAAGTAGGTCGCTGCACCATCACTTTTCATCAGCACTCTGTTTTTATCGTCACCAAAATCTTCTGATTTGAACCACAGCGCGCCCTCTTCTTCATAGATATAACCCTTATCTTGCAGGCTCTCGATGCTTTTTACGATTCCCGTCTTGCCCTGGTCATCTGGCACGTGCATACTGTGCTCGGAAAACCACTCGTCAAAAGTCACGCCAAAGCGTTCAAGAACTGATTTAACATGAGTCAGCACCTGGTCATAGGAACGCTGGCGGAAATACGCGCGACGCTCATCAGCATCAACTGACACCCACTGGTCGCCCTCTGCATCGCGAATTTGTGCAGCAATGTCCACAATGTAAGCACCCTTATAGCCAATAACCTCGCTATCAAAAGGTTCGCCGCACAGTTCCAAATAGCGCTCAGCGACAGAGTCGGCAAAGATGTTCATTTGATTGCCTTCGTCATTTAGATAGAATTCGCGCTGCACGCGATAACCCGCATGTTCAAGTACCATGGCAAGCGCATCACCCAAGGCTGCCCAACGTCCGTGTCCCACGTGCATGGGACCCACAGGATTTGCAGATACAAACTCAACTTGAATGTATTCATTCTTTGGCTCAGCCTTGCCAAAATCATCCTTGCGTGCGCGTACTTCAGTAATGATGCGCGACAGGGCAGCAACAGACAGACGCAAGTTAATAAAGCCTGGACCTGCGACTTCAACACTATCAATATCAGGATGGTCGCTCAAGTGAGAAACAATGATGTCTGCGATAGCACGCGGAGCCATTCCTGCGTCTTTTGCACTACGCAGAGCAACTGCTGTTGCCCAATCACCATGCGTGGCATCGCGCGGACGCTCTAGTTCAACTGCGGGTACCTGCTGCAGGGGCAGTTCTTCTGCATTAATCGCACGCGCCAGAGCATCTTCTACAATTTGACTTACCAAGGCCTTCATCTGTTATTCCTCTTCCCGACTAACTCTCTCCCGATTAGCTCTCAAATATTAGCAGTACTGATCTTGCAAGCATCACAACTGCAGCATCATCCATCATCGCTATCTGATGGACGCATTAACGCATGTACCCACATAACCATACCACTGCATGACAGCACTAATGCAAAACTTATCACATAAAACAGTGCACGAATCCCATCTTCGGGTGAATTCAGTACGGGATTATCTGGGTGCAAGGTCTCACCAAAAATGCGCACAGCCGCAAGCATGATTAGGGTCGCATAGCCGTATATTCCGTCAAAGAGTGCAAGTGTGCGTCGCTTCAAAAAAATCAGCGGCAGCATCAACATTCCAATTCCCAGCAATGACACCGATAGCTGAAAACGAATTCGCGGCTCTTGCATTAACCACATAAGAGCAGGTTGCGTGGTTGCACTAAAATCCCAGGTAAAATTCGCTGCAATCAGACCAAAGATAAAATTTACAACCCATAGTCCTATAGCAGTAAAGCGCAAAGCTTTTGACCATTCATACATCCCTGGTCGATACATAGCATAAGTCGCAAACCCCACCGTTCCCAGCAGGAAAAATACAAAAATGCTAGCCCAGGTAAATGCTCCGTGAAAGATGGGGAGTCTGACCAGCGTCCCCAGCCCTACAACAGGCGGGAATGTACTGATGAGTCCTATGGCTGCGGCCATTCCTAACACGGTAAGTACCGCTGGCCATAGCCAGGGTCGTATTTGTTTTTCATCTGCCTGCTTTGCTTGTGGCAGATCCCCCTCTGTCATGATTGGTTCCTCACTACTATCTGGGACTACCTGCACGCGGCTCCCAGTCAAGCCGCCTAACAGCCACTAAGTCACTTCTATTGTTAAGCCTTGACAGACTGACCGTTTCACCCTGACGCGGTGCATGGATATAGTATCCTCCACCAACATAAATTCCCACGTGATGAATGGGTGTGCCAAAAAACACTAAGTCATTGGGCTGGATGCCCTCTTCCACTCGTCGCCCAAACAAAACCTGCGTGCCTGAATGATGTGGTAAATCGATTCCGTGCTGTGCGAAAACAAAACGCACCAAGCCTGAACAGTCAAAACCTGCACGTGATGAACCGCCCCAGACATATCGAATGCCGCGCAGAGCCATCGCGGTTTCGACAGGAGATCCTTCGACCATGCTAATATCTGTGCGCTCGCCGCTTGTGATTTGTGCTGCGAGGTTGCGCTCTGCTTGATCACGCTGCAACTGTTCGGCTGCATATAGCTCCATCAAGGTTTCGTTTTGATCGCGCAGTTCCTGGGCACGATCCTCACTGCGCCCAGTAACTTCAATCATCCTGGCACGCATCTCGAATTCAAGACTTGCTGCTTCGCCTTCGTCCAGCGCCAATTGATGCATGGTCGCTTCAATGCGTGAGCGCTGAGAGCGAATGCGTGCCATAAGGTCTGCATCAGCAGTAGCAAAGCGATTGATCGCCTCGAGACGCCGTATCAAGTCCTGCAGCGACGTCGCATCAAAAATCATCTGCAATATCTGCTCGCGACCACCTGTATAAATCTCGACAGCACGCTCACTTAGAGTAATCGCTTGTAGATTATAAGCTTCCTCTAAAAGCGTGATGTCGTGTTCTGAGGTTGCAATATTGCCCGTCAACTGTTCCAGACGCATACGTGCAGCATTATGCTCTTCAACTGCAATTTCAGTTTCACGATCAATGGCATCAAGCTGCTCGAATAAACGCTCTAATTCCACTTGCTGTTCAGGAGTAGCACGAGCAAGCAACTCAAGTGCCTCTTCAGTTTCAGCTTGTGTCGTTTCGCTTCCAGCAGGACGTTCTACAATGGGTGCTACGTCAACCGTAATTTGATCAGATGCTGGAACAGTCTGACCATCGTTTGCAGCGTCAATATCGTCTGGAACTGCATATAAGGGCATCACACTGCCTGCAAGCATGACACAGGCAAGTACCAAGGCAAGTATGCCCCGCAAAGTAAGTCGACTATAGATGCCAGTACCCATACTGTCCATTATACTAGCACCCTTAAATTTTTACCGAATTTGCTCTAGGAGAAATTGTGTAATGTAATTGTTCACTATTTCTGACTTGTCCTGATTTGCATTATGAGCAGCACCTTCAACTAGGTGCAGAGTACAGTTGTCATCGATTTCTGCCCATTGAGTCATGGCCTGCTTAATGTTTCCAGACTTATCATCTGTGCCGCACAGCAATAACACAGGCTGTTTAAATCTGAAATTTGTGTCTTCGTGCAAACATTTTGTCACAGCCATCACAATATCAACAAAAGCAGACTTTCCTAGCTGCTCAAAACAATCTTTTGCATACTGTCGTACGTGCTCTTTGTTTCCGCAAGCATTGGCACTTTGAGTGAGTAGGAGATTCCACGGATAGATGGCAAAGATAGGACCTGACAGCTTCAGGCTAAATTTTTCAACAGCAGTAAGTCTACCTGTGTTTTTTGTGCAGCCAATTAGAATTAATTTTTCTACCACTTCTGAATGGTGATACGCAATTTCTTGTGCCAAGTTCCCACCCATGGATTGACCTACAATTGCTGCCTTTTCAATCCCAAGAACTTCGTACAGCTTCAGACAATCGTTCACCATGTCCTCAAATGAAAATCTCTTGCCGTTGCTCAGCCTTGACAGACCATGCCCACGAGCATCCCAAAACACCAAATCATAAGAATCGTCAAATGTCTCAATTTGAGGCTCAAACATTTGATGGTCCAGCCCAGCCCCATGAAAAAAGAGGACGTACTTGTCCCCTCTTCTCTGTCTGTGCCAATACTGAATTTCACAATCCAGATTTACAAAACTATCTTGAGCCATATCTTCCCAGATCATGTCAATTATCTCTATGCTAACTAGCGCAATCTATACGTTAGCTTTGCTATGGGGGATTCCCAGACGGCGATTTCTGTAACTGCAACACCAGGCTGCGTGATTGTTTCAGTTAGTTCTTCAAAGATGATGCGTGCAAGGTTTTCTGCAGTAGGACTGATTGTGTCAAATGGTTCAATCTCATTTAAGTGCTTGTGGTCGTAGCGACTTAAGACTGCTTTGAGGTCTTCCTTTAGTAACGCAAAGTCGTACACCATTCCCAATTCACATAATTGGAAAGATTCAACGCTTACTTCGATATCCCAGGTATGTCCGTGCAAGTGGCGACATTCTCCTGGATAGTCATACAGGAAGTGTGCTGCATCAAAATGATCTTTCACCGTCAACGTGTATATTCCTGTGCTCACGGGTGGTTGAGCCTCCTCATTTCTGAACGTATTTACAGAGTTGCACTCTTCTAATTCTTCACTTAATTCACCTGATTCAAAATCAAAGAGCGAGTTTGGAATCTGATAGGGCTGCACGGGATTGCCTACCTGCCCCAAGGCATCCATTGCTTCATTTGCTAGCGCGTCTGCTTCTTCATTTTCCTCGCGAGGAATATGAACAAATTCGCATACCTCAAATTGTTTCGATAGGTTGAGTGCGTCCAAAAACAGAGGCTTCAGCGCAGCATTTTTAACCTTGTATTCACCGTTAAGTTGCTTTACTAAGAGCTCGCTGTCTGCACGTGCCTCTAAATGAGTGATAGTTAGAGCTAGCGCATTTTCCAAGCCCCAGATAAGTGCTTTGTATTCGGCAACATTATTGGTAGCATCACCAATGGGTGCTCCCCCATCACAACTCTTCACAAAGCCGTGATTAAGAACAAAGCCAATTCCTGCAGGTCCAGGATTGCCACGTGACCCACCGTCCGTGTAAAGAATGTATTCAGTCATACTGTTTATTGTACTTTATTGGCAGCTACATATTACAGCGGCAATAGTTCTATGTTGCCATCGCGTACGGGGCCTGTAGGTACTGACTGATGAGTGACACCTGCCTGAAGCAGCTGCTGCGCTGCAAAATCAAAGCCGTAGCCAATTTCTGGCACCGAATGTGCATCTGAACCAATGCAAAAGCCAACACCGCGCTGTGCAAGTTCCATTAGGAAGTTTCGCGACGGGTAAAGTTCTTTGCAGAGCTTGCGCAGCCCTCCTGTTGACACTTCACATAGGATGCCAGCTTCTGCTATCGCATCTGCTGCTTCTGCATAATACACGCGCGGATCAGCTGGTATGAAGTTAAATTTTTTAGGCAGGTCGGGATGTGCCATAACATCATAAACCCCTGATTTGACCGCTCTTATCCATTCAGCAAAGTAAAAATCCCAGACTTCATCAGTGTCACTTCTATCCCATTCGTCTGTTTGTGCTGGATCATCAAAGGCCCATCCATCTAGCATGTGTACGCTGCCTAAGACGACATCAATACCTGCTGCACGAGCCTCCTTGACAGACTGTATTGACCAGTCAGAATCCTGATTCAACCAGTCAGCTTCTGCACCGACTATAAGTCGTGGCGCACTCTTTCCCTTACTGCGCAAATTGTCAAAGCGCTCTGCCATTTCTTTAAGTGTCGTAACGTAGGAATCAAGGTCACTAAAACGCATCGACACTTCACGATCAGGATCTATCTCTTCAGGCAAAGGCAAGTGTTCGGTGAAAATTGCTGTGTGCAATCCGCTGCCGCAAATGCCTTCAAGCATTTCAGGTAACGTATGTTTTGCATGACCGCACAGTGCTGAGTGAATGTGGCAATCTGCATAACGACCTGCCGTATCACTGCTGAGAGACCCCCATACTT
>WQVN01000027.1 GCA_009785795.1 Coriobacteriia bacterium | reverse complement strand
TTTGAACCAACGTAGGCATAGCCAATGGGTTTACAGCCCATCCCCTTTAGCCACTCGGGCACACCCCCACATTTCGCGCCTTCATGCATAACAGAAAATCTGTCTCGCACTTGTGCATCTTACTTTGTGTAACTATACGACTGTCAAGTTTCAAGTCTCGCACTATCCACACTGTATCTCTACTTGTAAACACGCACGAAAAGCTAGTACCCATCCAGGTACAAGCATAATGAGTTTAGAGGGAAATATACAGCCTGTCAACCTATGCCACGCCCCCGCGCGTATCTAATCCTATTTCAAATTTGGCAGTCTAAATTTAACAGCGATTATTGCCTTACATATCCTTGCCTATTTTACGGTCATCACCACGACTGCGATTGCCCCCCTTGCGACTATTGCCACGAGCCTTAAAACTGTAAATCGGCGTCCACCTATCAATGCGGTCTGCCGTTGGAAGCATTAATTCCTCAATTGCGCGACCATCCTTGTATGCCATCGGACTTTCATCTAGAGTGTCATTGTGAACACTGGTTGAGTAAATGCCATTCATGCGACGCTCAAACTCCGCCATATCAAGCAACTTAAAGGCGGCACTGCGCGAAAGAGTGCGCCCAGCTCCGTGAGGAGCAGATTCATTCCAGTCGGCATTGCCTTTGCCACGGCACAACAAAATGCCGTCTGCCATGTTGAGCGGCAGCAAAAACAATTCATCTGCCCTTGCGCGAACGGCACCCTTGCGCAATGTGGAACTACCTGCAGTACTGTTATCATCATTATCGATCTCTATGTAATTGTGCACCGTTCTTACACTGCCTGTGCTAATTGCATCATCGTCTAAATCAAGTCCCAAATAGTCCAAAATGTCGACTAGCATTGCAATACGATTTAAGTCAGCATACTCCTGCATTATTTGCATATCATGCAGGTAGCTCTCCATCAGGCTACCTGTTAGATATTTCAGGGCATTGGGAACATCATCATCGCAGGTGCGCTCTGCAAGTTTTTGATAGTGTGTTGCAACTTGCAATCCTATGTTGCGACTACCACTATGAATTGTTAACCATTTTTCACCATCAGCGTCCACGCCGACTTCGATGAAGTGATTGCCTCCACCAAGAGTACCTACAGATGCATGTGCATCACCTGATCTATACTTACTTGGCGCATCCCAGCGCAAATTGGCAATGTCAGTACGATCTGCAAGAGGACTTAACTTATTTGAAGTGCGCTTTGCAAAGCCAGAAGGAATGTTTTTACGAATAAAGCGGTCAAGCTCAACTAAATTGAGGTCATCATCTCCGTCTTTGCCACTTAATCCAACAAGGGGAACTGCCATAAGTCCACAACCAATATCTACACCAACAAGATTTGGACAGACCTTATCGTGAATCTGCATCGTAGTACCAATCACACTGCCAGCACCTGCATGAACATCTGGCATAACACGTAGATTTGCATCCTGGGCTAAAGGCGTATTCAGCAGCTGCACAACCTGTTCAACAGCACCAAATTCAACATCAGGATTATAAATTACGCCTGTTCCAAAGCTTCCTGTCAAAGTTCTCAACTTTTTCTCCTGCCAATTATGTAGGAATAAATAAGCATGCTTTAGCCTATCACACTGGACATTTAATCCTGTCCTAATCATCACTTTATCAATGCTTTGCCCCTTGCTAATCCAAACTTAATCCAGTTCTAATCGGACTTTAAGCACCGTCTGTTAGGGTGAGATTTCATGCTTTGACAATGACCCAATCATTACAAAGGAGGACAATGAAATGAGAAGAGCACGCACAGATATAAATGCTTCTTTTGCGGTACTGCCCATAGCGGGGGTACGCAGATTGAGCATTCTTTGTCTGACAATGATACTGGCGATTACTGCTGCCATGGTACTGCCTACAATTGCAGTAGCCACAATGCCGCCAGCATCAATCACGATTCAAATGACATCAGCACCCAGATTTCATTCAACTGCATTCTTAGGGAGGTGGATTGCAAGTGATGGCATGATTGTATATTGTCTGGAACAGGGATTTCCATTTGCTGCAGGCAGCACACATACGCGAAGCTCAAATCCAGTCAGCGACAATCGCGTGCGCGGAATTATGACGTATGGATTTCCCAATCAAAGTGCAAGTGCCCTTGCTGCACGTGCTGGAGTAAGTAGCCTTACGCGTACAGAAGCTCAAATGGCAACGCAACATGCTCTGTGGTCTTTGGGCTGGGGTGGCGGTATCCCACGATCAGTTGCGCCCGAATTTGCCAATGGTCCTGCAGGAGTCAGAGTACTTGCTGCGGCCAGATGGCTTGTAACTAATGCAAGTAGTTCAAATTCTGCCACCTTTGGAGATTTTTGGACATACAGCAGTGGACGCACTAGACATCAAACAATGATACATCCTACTGGCGCATTCGAAGACCCCGCCACAGATGTAGCGCTCATTAAGCGCATTGCGCCGAGTCGCGTTGAGTTTATACCTTCTCCTACAACAGGCTTAATAGATCCACAGGATGGATACATCTATTACGGGCCAATGACTGATGCGCGATTTGTATTACACGCGGGAACGAGTGCTGAAAACGCACGTCAGAACGCCCTAAGCAACAACAGTAGCACAAGGATCGGCACGTACAATCTAGCCAGAGGCACAATGCGAGATGCCATTGGACCTTGTCCAGAAACGGGGCCAAACTTTTCAGATTGGTTTACCAGCAGTCAAATTGAACAACTGGCTGAATCTGGCATCACGCGATGGACAGATCGAATCGCCTATCTTGCCATTGATGATACTACCCAAAGTAGAGATTTGAATCCTGGATGGCATGCATTTACAGAAACCCGGGTTCCTGTAGGGTATTTGCCGCGAGATGAAACAGCATCTGCAGTAAATTTGCGAGCAGGAGAAACAGGAATTGCACTCTTTTCAAACATTCCTATCGCAGGCCACATCGAAATAAGAAAAGAAACAAGCAATCAAACAGTATTTGATTCACACAATTTTTATACACTTGCAGGTGCCCAATTTGAAATTCGTGATGCTCTGCGAGGAAATCGTCTACTAGGAACCATCACTACCAATGCACAAGGCATAGCAACAACCAGGCAGCTTGATATGGCAAGCATGTGGTTTGCACAATCCGGCCAAACGGTACCTCCTGGACTGCCATTGGGCAGATACACAATAACAGAGGTCACGCCTCCTCGCGGCCATACATTAAGCGAAAATCGCACGCAAAATGTACGTCTGAGTTCTGCCAGAATGACTTCAGATGAAACTGTTGCAAATGCAAGTGTCACCTTTACGAACGATCCAATCATCTTTGGTCGTATCGACATCGAGAAGCAATCAGCCAATACAGATATCACGAACGGCAATGATCTATATTCGTTTGCTGGCGCGCACTTTGAAGTTCGAGGACCTGCGGAATCCAGTACTGCCAATACCGTAATTGGCACCTTTGTCACAAACGCTCAAGGCAGGGCAAGTTCACAAAGTTTTGATCTGTCCAGATGGGCAATAGGCGGTGTATCGCCCCCAGGGCTACCGCTAGGCACATACAGCATCACAGAAGTACGACCTCCAATGGGATATGCGCTTGATTCAAGTCTCCGACAGGCAACGCTTTGTATTGAACAGATGAATCCGGCAGGAACCTTGGCTATAGCAAGCGATAGTCCGTCCAACCTGCCACAAGTCAACAGCGCAGACTTGCTGCTACGAAAGGTTGACAGTGAGACAGGACTCTCTGAACCTCAAGGCGCAGCAACACTTGCAGGTGCACGCTTTAGGATTAACTTTTATCCAGGACCACTTCGATCAACTACAAATCTTGACTGGATAGACAGCACAACAGCTATGCGTACATGGTATGTATTGACTGATGAAAAAGGGCAAGCGAGTCTAAAAAGTGATTCCCTTGAGACAAACAGGTCATCTCCTGTGTGGACAGACTCGCAAGGTCGCGTAGCACTCCCATTGGGTACCGTAACCATTCAAGAGGTAAGACCGCCCGCTGGCTATGTAATCAATGATGACATTTTTGCAGTGCACATCATACCTACCGGAACTGATGAGATTGTCAAAACATATATAGCACCTACAGTAAAACAGCAGGTCATACGTGGAGATTTTGCCTTTAACAAGATTTTTGACCGCAGTCACGGTCGTGTCGGAAATATACCCTTCACCATTACAAGTCTTACTACTGGCGAGACAGCAACAATTATCACCAACCAAAACGGTGAGGCTTCAACCTGTTCTGCAGAACGACCACGAACAGGCATAAATCCCTGGACTGAAGTCAACAGGCGTACACGAGTAAATGCTGGTGAGCTCTACACTGACGGAGTATGGCTTGGACTAATGAGTGAAATTACTGATAGTAAGGGTGCTTTAATCTATGACACATATCAGATAACAGAAATTGAAGTAGCGGAAAATGCAGGCATGGAAATGCTCGACATTCAGATTCGCGTGTCACACGACGGACATCGTATTAACGGTGGTACCTTTACCAACAGATTGCCAGATCCCTCAGGGACTGATCCTGTGCGACCAAATATCCCTCCTTTGCTTCCTACTGAAGTCATTCCCCGACCCTCTGTCGCAGCACAGACGCCGAGAGAGGTCGTCGCAGAGACATCTGAAGAGCCAACAATCACTCCTGGTCCTGAAACAGGTGACAGCACTACTGCAGTATCTGCACTCATGGGAATAATAGCGTCTCTTACTGCAATGTGCGTATGTAGTTATTTGCTATTTGCAAACAGAAAGAGACGGTGTCAATAGTACATGGTGTTCGGAATGCGTCCAGACTGTCAAGACCAAGAAGAATTGCATGTTTTGCGAAATAAGCGTAGTACTTTACATGTTTTCGCAGGTTATGTTGTTCAATGCAAAGATTGACCGTCTGGTGCGTTCTGGGCGTGCTTAACCTGATTAGCTAACCACTCAGCCCACTGTTGAATGCCCTCCCCTGTTTTTGCAGAGAGTTGAAAAATTGGAGCCTTTGGATTTAGGGAATTTACGGTACGCTCAAAGGCTTCATAATCAAAGTCAAACACTGGCATGGTATCTGTCTTGCTCAAAATTACTGCTTTTGAAGTTTGAAAGATTGTAGGGTACTTGAGTGGCTTGTCGTCACCCTCTGGAACTGAAAGTATCATCACCTTTGCATTTTCTCCCAGATAAAATTCGGTTGTGCAAACTAAATTGCCAACGTTCTCCACTATAATCAAATCAAGATCATCCAAAGGAAGCTGGTCAAGCGCATGTCGAATCATGTCAGATTCTAAGTGGCAAACGCCGCCCGTGTTAATCTGTATTGCAGGAACGCCTGCAGCTTTAATTTTTTGCGCATCAACGTCAGACGCAATGTCTCCTTCTATTACCGCAATTCGAAAGCGCTCTTTTAAGGCTTCAATCGTCGCAAGAATTGCCGTCGTCTTGCCAGCACCTGGACTTGCCATCAAGTCAAGAACGAATATCTTCTTTTCTCGCAACAATTCTTTATTGGACTGTGCCAAGCGATCATTTTTATCCAAAATTGGCTTTGAAATATCAATGTGTGTCATAACTTGTCCTGTAGCACTACCTATTATTCTGGTCTGTCTGTCAAAAAGTCTGCAAAAGGATCAGCGTCTGAATCGATGCTCTCGAAAGATTCACTATCTGCCTCAAGTGCATCAATGCGCAATTCGCGTCCCGTTAGCAAGCTGATATTGCTTGATCCGCAATCAGTGCAAATCATCGAAAAGCGATCGTGGTCAAAGTCTATTCCGCAGTCATCACAGTGCGAGCGCGTTGTCAGCATGTGAATTACAAGACGTGCATTGCGTGCAGGAGTATTTGGCTTTAACGCCTCAAATGCAAAGGTGAGCGGAATTTCTTGAATGTCAGTTTGCTCGCCTATGGTCAGCACAATCTGAGTAATGCGTGTTTCACTCGATTGTTCAAGCGCACTAAAGGCAGTGTCGAGAACTGACTGCATAATGCTCATTTCATGCATGCTAGATATCTGTCCTATCTGATGACGCATCGCCTAATACATCTGCAGCATTATTGGAGCTAGCACCTTCAGTCGCTGCATCACCTTCGTCAGATTCTTGCTTGCGGCGTGCCTCACGCTGCTCAATTCGTTTTTTCGCAGCCATCGCCTGCTTAGTGATCTTTTTACGTTTTGCGAGTTCTTCTTTATCATCAGTTGGCTCATCATCATACATCAGCATGTCCTCGTACAGGTCGACATATTGCTCGTCAACACGATTGGCAAAGGCAAAGCGTGCAGCAAGTAATCCCCCTTCGTAAAGGACAATTAATGCAATAGCAAGTGCCACCATAGTAAAAGGTGACTTGTCAGGAGTAACAATAGCACCTACGGCAAACATTGCCACATATGCGACACGCCATGATTCACGCAATACTGGATAGGAAATAACGCCAAGTCCAATCATGAAAAACATGACGAGTGGCAGTTCAAAGCTGATTCCAAAACCCAGTAATAGCATTCCAACACCAGAAAGCCATTCCTGCGCTCTAGGCATAATCACAGTGTAGTCGGTATTTTGCGATACTAACCATTCAAATGCCATTGGCACAACAGCAAAATAGGCAAAAAGGACTCCCAAAATGAAGAGTCCTGCAGCAGCAAAGGTAACAGGAAAGACCCATTTGCGCTCACGCTCTTTCATCGCTGGAGCAAAAAAGGCAAAAAGGTGATAGACGAACAACGGACTAGTCACTAAGAGAGCTGCATAAACGCCAACAGAGAAACGAAAGGTCATCGCCTCGAATGGACCCGTAAACATTAATTGGGTCTGGTAGTCTGCCAAGTGAGGAATAATGGGATTGAACAAAATGCCCATTATGAATTCATATATCGGTCTAATGTAAAAGATGAAGCTCAGCAGTACCAGTACCGCAATGTATTGCGTCAAGCGCTTGCGCAGTTCGGTGAAGTGCGCAAAAAAGGGTAGGCTCTTTGGATCAGAAAAGACCTTAGCAGCCACGGATTACCCATTCTCCTTATCCTGCTCAAGACTCGCCCAAATACTCCCTGCAGCACTACTGCGAGGGGCAGCCTGCTGTTCTGCAGATTCAGAAGATGTGTCACTGCCACCCTGTGCAGATTCTGCAGCATCTTGCGTGTAGAGACTTGAGCGCTGTGGCGTCAGCATCGAATCAACTGAACTTTTCACGCCTTTTAACCCCAGGGGGTCTTTGAGCATTTCCTGTTCTTCTGGTGTGATTATCTGCGTATTTACGACCTCAGTAACCTGCGAGCGAGCATCACTATACAGGTCAACTGCTTTTCGTACAGTTTGCAGTATCTGAGGAATTTTATCTGGACCAAATAGCAATAGGGCAACTATTGCGATCAATGCTATTTCAAAACCACCAATCCCAAACATGTGCCCTATTGTTCTTTTCTCTTCACAGTTTCGCTAAAAATCTAGCTTACTGGTCATCCTGTGCTTCTATTGCACCCTGTTCATCATCAAGCTGCATTTGATTTAGTTGTTCAAGTATTTCTGGTGGCAGATTGTCAATATCTTCAATCATAATTGGCTCACCAGGCATAAATTCTGGCTCGTTCCCCCACTCAAGAAATACTGCAACCGCAGCAAATATGGCTGCTGCAACCAAACCAACTACCAAAATCCATACAAGTATGCGAACCCAAAGCGGGCTAGAACTTTTATCGATTGCTTTCATAATTTCGATTAGCTCCTAATCTGTATTTCTAGTAGTCAGCTGAGGCGCCATCATCGTCTGCAACATCCTCGTCTGCAGCACCATTATCTGTCATGCCTGGCATACCATCATCGCCCATACCCATAGCATCGACTGGAGGATGTCCATCTGGCATATCCTGCATCATTTCTTCGTCACTCAATATGGGAGCATCACCCATGCCGCCACCCATACCCATGCCACCCATGCCGCCACCAGGCTGCTGTTGCATATTGGCTGGACCAGGACTTACACTTGGGGTGAGAAACACATTAGCAACAAGCATTCCTGCCAGAAAACCAATCAGAAGTGCAATCACCGCAATGAGTGCTACCACTACAGAGGTGAATTCAAAACCAGAATTTGCAGGAACCTGCTTGGCAGGAGCAGCCTTACGTGCAGGAGCACCTTTTTTTGCAGGAGCACCTTTTCTCTGGGCAGTACCAGAAGTCTTTTCAGGGCTCGCTTTTTTCTTGCTTACTGGCTTCTTTTGTGCCTCAACTGGCTCGTCTTCATAAAAAAGATCATCGGACATTATTGCACAATCCTTCCTTCAAAATTACACATCAAAGTTCAAAGCATTAAGTCTGCTTGAGTGCAGGCAGCTAATGCCGCAAATCATTTGTTAAGTATAGCACTCAAAGGATATACCTGCTTGAGCACTTTATTGATTTTTCACAGCCTCTTCATCGTTTAACTCTTGTCGCACTGGAAGCCCTTTTTCTGCTCGCCATTCTGCATGTACTTTTGACGCAGCAGGGTTTTTGCCTAGCGTTACAATGTTTTTAACGTTTTCTACCGCCCATATCTTAATACATGCCCACAGATTACTCATGCGGAAGTTGACTGGCCAGCGCAGTTCGGTCTTTTCGCAAATTGTAGATTCCGAAAGTTCTTCCATTTCTCTGCGCAAATTACCCAGTTTTTTCTCACGAGCTTCTGGTGTGTCAAGTGAAATGTCACGCATAACCTTATCCACATGTGCCATCGAAACTTTAGCCTCTTCAATACGATCACGCACTTCATTGGCAGTCTTGCCATCTATCAATCCCGATTTGCGCTTCATTTCATTTAGTCGTAAACCTGCCTCGTAGGTCACATCAACTAGTTCATCTGGTGGCAAATGAATGCTTTCATAGTTCATGACATATTTCCATGATGGCTGAACCAGCAATTGACGATGCTCTTCGACTGTCGTTGCACGCAACTTATAGCCATGATCATCAGGGTTATCATAGGCGATTGATCCAGGATCTAGAAATGGTGTCATTGCAGCAATGTTGCTAATTAGGCGCTTATCGTAGTCAAGGCTTTCATACAGATTGCCAATATAGTCAACCGTATCAAGTACTGACTGGGCATTCTGTCCAGGGATGCCTATTAGATAATACAGATCAAAACGTGTTGCGCCATATTCGAAGGCTTGGTCAATACTTTTCTCGACATCAGCTGTCGTGTAGTGCCCTTTGCCAAAAAGCTTACGTACCTCATCATCATGGCTTTCTGCACTGACCTCTATTGTCCAGTCATTCAAGTTTGCTGCTAACAGCTCATATAGCTCCTCGGTGGGAGGCGTAAAGACCTCAAAGCCAATAGACGCACGCAGGTTGATTTTTCCTAATGCCTCAATAAAGGTTTTAACGTAATCATCCCCTGCTTGCATGAAGTCATTAAGGACAAAAATTGGTCCTGGTATGTATTTTTGCGCATGGGCAAAATCACGTGCAATTAATTCCGGATCACGATAGGCAACTTGTCTGCGATTGTAGTGCTTTCGATAGGATTCTTGAGAACCGCCACAGGTCACACAATTGTGAGTGCATCCACGACAACAAATCGTTGCCGCCATTGGATAATTGAT
Organism: Coriobacteriia bacterium; assembly: GCA_009785795.1. GTDB lineage: Bacteria > Actinomycetota > Coriobacteriia > WRKU01 > WQUG01 > WQVN01. The sequence continues at coordinate 1,802 of WQVN01000027.1, read as the reverse complement.
CCACTGTTTGTACGGCACAACTCCAAAAAGGTCGCGATCGCGAATTACCGTCTTCATGTTAAAGGAAAAGTCCAGCGATGGCGCATTGAAATCTGGTGGCACAAAGTTCAGTTCATTAACACGCAAATCGCCGCTCTTATCACGCCACGTTAGATTCGGGACAGATGCAAGTGACTCTGCTGACGGTGTTCCGTTACTGCCCTTTACCAATTCAATCAACTGGCGGATAGGTTCTTCAGTTGAGTCTCCGCGAAACACATAATCAATACAAGGATAATTCGCAATTAGATCTTCGTGAAAGACGCTCGAAGAAAGTCCTCCCAAAATCACAGGAACATCAGGATGATATTTCTTGCAAATGCGCGCTATCTCGATGGCTCCATGACTATGAGGCATCCAGTGCAAGTCAATTCCAAAGGCCTTCGTCTTGATTTTGCTTATAAAGCGCTCAACATCAAATTTTTCGCTTTGCAACATCAAATTGCCCAAATTAAATAGACGCACCTTAGAGCCATTACGCTCAAGATATTCTCCGATAGTTGTAAGCCCTATGGGATAAATTTCAAATATAGGCGTCGACGGCACAAGGTCTGAAATTGGACCAAACATTTGCGGACGCTTGCGAAAGTCGTAAATTGATGGTGCATGTAATAGTGTCAAGTCTAGTGAATTCATAGTAAAAGGCGCCTGACGCGCACGGAATATATCCGCGTATCAGACGCCTATCCCCCTTACAGTGGATCTACGTGGCGTATGTTACTGAGCCAGCCCTACGTGACAAAGTGCACACGAAGTAGGAGCATGACAGTCAAAGCAAACGGTTGCACCCAAGGCTTGTGTGGCTGGAATATGATCTATCCATTCCCAGCTAACATTCACATCAAAGTCCCAATCCAGGTTAGGACGCCCATGGTGACAGGCACTACAAGTGTCCCCACCGCTTGTACCTGCGAGTGAGCCTGCAGCAGCAGGAGTATTGTTTATTGGTGATACTTCATGACAGATTGCACATGACTCTGGATAGTCAGTAGCATCGTCAATATGTGGTTGAGCAATATAGCCATCTGGGTGCGGCATTCTGATACCACCATGACAGTCATCACAGAATTGCAGTGTGTGACAAGTGTAGCAATAGTTGACTGCACGAACAGAAGGCACACCATGCAGCGCTCTAGATTCTGCGTCAGTACGCCCACTCATGTCATTATAGGTATCAAGTGGACCCTCAATAAACGCCTCAATAGCCTCTTCAATCTGCACCGCCCATGGACCATGAATGTCTTCGATAAAGCGAGGTACATTGTGGTTGGATGGAACAAGCTCAAAGTAGTCGGTATGGCAAATCTCACACTCGCCTGTTGCACCAGGGAAGGTTCCCACAGGATACGGAGTACTCACAATCTGGCCGTCGCTCTCGGGGAAGCGATGGCAACGATAACAGGCTGTCATCAACATGAAATCATCATGGAAAGGAGAATCATGCAAGTACTCAGGGTACGGTGGCCAAATTGGCTGCCAGTCATTATCAAGTTCATTGTGTCCTACACGGTTGTGACATGATGCACAGGTAATGTCGCGATCAGTATGTGCGGCATGATCCATGATGATGCCCGGGCTAGTGAGTGGCTCGCCACCAGGACGATTCTCAAGCCTGTGACACTGAGTACAGTATTTACTCGGCATTTCCTTAGGATCCATCGCTACCCAGCTGGTTGCATTAATGGGCATCTCTACTGTTCCCATTATCGTCTTTGGCAGCGAAGTCATAGCCCCTGCTTTAAAGATGATAAAGTCAACAGGAT
>WQVN01000026.1 GCA_009785795.1 Coriobacteriia bacterium | reverse complement strand
AGACACACATTTTGTCCGAGTGGAAAAGTTGAGCCAAATCAACTTTTTTGAACATATTATCCGCAGCGACCTGCACTTTTAGTGAAATTTGAGCACACTTTTTGTCCTATAAGCCTAAATTATTTCTTTCATAATATATATTGACACGCTATATTATATGACATATAGTATTAGGCACGATATAGGTATTAGAGAAGCATCCATGGTAAAACCTTCTTTAGTCCGCATAGATATCAGACAGAATACAAAGATGTACAGATTGGAGGAAGAGAGATGTTTCAACTAGGATCAGGCCTGCTTGATGGTTGTGTGCTTGCCGTACTGGCGCGCGAGGATGCCTATGGTTATAGTCTGACGCAAGAAATAAAGCAGGTCATTCCTGTTTCAGAATCAACACTCTACCCAGTGCTGCGCAGACTGCAAAGCGAGGAATTGTTGACAACCTATGATCAGTCGCACAGTGGCAGGAACCGACGTTATTATCGCATCACAGATAGTGGGCGTACTCGTCTAAAAGATACGCAAATTGCATGGACGGGCTTCAAGGCGGGAATTGATTCGTTACTAGATATTACAGAGCAAACCACCAGCATACAGAAAGGGGGCGATACGCAATGACAAAGATTGCATTTTTGAGCGAGTTGCAACATAAGCTAAAAGGTATGCCAGAATCAGAAGTCACAGCAGCGATGGCCTATTATGAAGAGTACTTGGCAGAGGCAGGATCAGAGAACGAGCAGGCTGCCATTGTGGGGCTGGGTAGTCCTGCAGAAGTTGCTGCAGGCATTATCGGCGATTATGTCTATGCTGACACGACGGGTCAAGAAAAGACGACTCGCAAAGGGCTCAATGCCATTTGGATGGTCGTAATAGGGGTGTTTGCTGCTCCGATTGCGCTACCGCTTGCCCTTCTTCTAATTGGGATAATTTTTTCATTGCTTGTTACTGTGCTGACGATAATCTTCTGGTCGTTCCTTACAGCTGCGATTGCATTGTTTGGCGGCATTGCCTATGTGGGCGTAGGTTTTCATACTTTGTTCTTTGGTGTTCCCACGGGACTTATTACTATTGGCATGGGGCTTGCCACAACAGCATTTGGTGGTGCGCTTGCAATCATTTTGATATGGCTGACAAAGCACGCGATAAATGGAATAGCACGAGGTGGCGCAGTGTGGCTGCGCAGATGGGATAACAGAAAAGAGGTGGCTTCGTAATGATTAAGAATGAATCTACAAAGCCAGTGATAAAAACATTATGGCTGTTGATACTTGCCGCATTCCTAATGGGGCTAGGACTGATGGGATTGGGAGCTGCATTGGGTGGATACATGCCCACAGGATTTGGTCCGGGTACACGTGGCATGCAATTTTGGGATTGGCGCGAAGGGGTATTATACGATTCGCGCTTGCAGTCTGCAAGTGATGCAGGCATGGATGGTCTGACTTCGCGCGTTGAGAGTGCACAAGAGGATATCCATACTATATCAGTGTCGGTTGTAGACGCTGAAGTTGTGCTGATTTCTACCGATAATGCAAGACTGAGCTATTCGATTGATGCGACAGACTTGTTGTCCTATCGCAGTCATGTAAGAAATGGTGCACTGACAATCGAATTCGACCCAGGTATTACCTTCCTTGGTCTTGGAAGCTTGCTTACTTCAGGTAGCAACGATCAGATAATCATTGAGGTTCCGCTGGACACGGAATTGCAAAGAGTCGAACTGCGAACCGTCAGTGGAAACATCAACATTAATACGGATCAAATTTCGCAAATCAAGCAGGCAGATGATGGTGTCCAAATGCTACAGGTTGCACGTGTAGACCTGGCAACAGTGTCTGGCACTATTTCAATATATGAAAATGTGCAGGTTGATTATTTGGATATTGCATCAGTGTCGGGTGAAATTTTTGCAAGAAGCATTGGGTTGGACATGTCGCAAGGAGCAGCACTAAGTGTTCAAAGCGTAAGTGGTTCGGCGTCCATTAAAGAGGCAAACCTGCGAAGCTTAAATGTCGATATCGTCTCTGGCCGGGCTCAGTTTCATATGTATGATTTGGATGACTTTAGCATAGAAGCTAGCAATGTCAGTGGCACGGTTCGCAAGGACGGAAATATTATAAGTTCTGGTATTGCCAGTGGCACTGCAATACATGGACAGAGAAACAAGATCATAGAGGTCAGCACAGTAAGTGGCGACGTGGATTTTGATACGGCACCTTAAGAGGATATAGCATCAATCTGCAGGCACAAACGAATTTTACGAGGTGGATTTTCATATCCACCTCGTTTCTCTGTAGATAGCAGTGATACACTTTAATGTGGCATTCAATCAATACTTCTGTAAGGAGCAATCAGCGTGACCCGCATAATCGATGGCAATAGTCTTGCTGCAATTGTACGTGAGCAGGCGGCCATACAGGTCCAGGAATTCGAACAGCAAACGGGCACTACCATTGGACTTGCAGTGGTACTGGTTGGTGATGATCCAGCATCTGCGGTTTATGTCAGGATGAAAGAATCCGACTGTGCGCAGGTGGGTATTCGCACCTTTGATCATCGCTTGCCTGCAGACACTAGTCAGGCAGAACTACTCGATTTAATTGACTGCCTGAATGCGGATTCTGCAGTACATGGTATTTTGGTGCAGTTGCCTTTACCAGACCATTGCGACGAGGAAGAAATAATTGCACGAATCTTGCCCGAAAAAGATGTTGACGGTTTTACGGCAACCAGTCTTGGACTTACGATACGCGGACAAGACGGCATACGTGCCTGTACGCCACTTGGGGTTATGCGCATGCTAGATTACTATGGCATTGACATTGAGGGGAAACATGCCGTGGTTGTGGGACGATCGACCATTGTGGGCAAGCCACAGTCGCTACTCTTACTTGCGGCAAATGCTACTGTTACTGTTTGTCACTCTTATACGCAGGACTTGCCCTCGGTGTGTCGCCAAGCAGATATCCTCGTGGTTGCAGCTGGCAGTGCAAAACTAATTGATAAGAGCTGCATAAAATGTGGTGCCGTTGTTATTGACGTTGGCATCAACAGGGGAGAGGATGGTCTAATTGGAGATGTCGACTTCGAGTCGGTAGCACCTCTGGCCAGTGCCATAACTCCTGTGCCGGGTGGAGTAGGACCCATGACGCGTGCCATGTTGGTTGAAAATACGGTTCAGGCTGCACTTAAAGCTGGATCTTTGCGTCAGAACACATAGTTTATTTAGACACGTGCTCAGCACGCTTGCCTCGTGAAATTATGCATTCTTTCTTAATCTGCAACTTTAAGAGCAGACTAAGCAATGAATCAAAATTTAATTATTGATGAAACGCTTGGCCCTACATACATGTTGTGCTCCTTGTTTGATTGGCGTGCGCAAGGCACTGTCAATAGAGTACGCTCATATTACCGCAGTATACTGCAATCCAAATATTGAACCCACAGATGAGTACATCAAACGTCGTGATGCTTGCAGGAACTACACGCAGGAACAGGGCATTGATTTTGTTGAACTGCAATTGGATGCTGCAAATTGGGATTTTGCAGCGCTGCCGCAAGAGCAGCGTTGCCGTGCGTGTTACAGCCTGCGCTTACGACAAGTTGCTCAGTGGGCAATAGCAAATGACTGTGAGGTAGTTGCTACGACCCTGAACATCAGTCCATGGCAAAATCTAGATGCTATTGCGTGTGCTGGGCAAGCCGCCGTTGCCAATTTTCCATCATTGCAGTTCTTAGATTGTGACTTTCGCGAACATTACAGAGCAGCACAGGTCAAGGCACGTGAGATGGGCATCTATTGCCAAAACTACTGTGGATGTCTACCCAGTAGGGCAGAAGCACAGATGCAGCGAGCAGCTCGCCGCAAAAGACGATGCTAAGATATACAGCATGAAAGCTAAGACTAATACTTCAAATAACAGAACATTGCGTACAGAAGATTTTAACTATCATCTGCCAGATGAGCTAATTGCACAAGAGCCCATGCTGCCACGTGATGCTTGTAGGCTCCTTGTTATGGGTCGCGCAACAGGAGAGCTTGCACACCGTCATTTTTATGATATTGGCGACTACTTAAAGCCTGGCGACCTACTTGTCGTCAACGAGACACGTGTTTTGCCCGCACGTCTGAGGGGAAAACGAGCAGATACAGGTGGCACTGTTGAAGTGCTGCTGCTGAAGCAGCGTAGTGATGAGAGTGTGGTAGATGGTGCAGTTCAACAAATTTGGGAATGTTTGGCAAAGCCGGGAAAGCGCGTTCGTGAGGGCACAACACTTGAGTTCTGTGAAGATTTATCTCTGCCACTTCTTACGGGCACAATTACCGCAGTAGGTGCAGAGGGCATACGTACTATCGCCTTCACTGCAGTGGATGGTGATTTCAATGCTGCAATTCACAAGTTAGGTGAACTTCCTTTGCCGCCCTATATCAAGCACTACAGTGGCAATCAGGATATGTATCAGACAGTTTACGCGAGCGATCAGGATGAGCACAGTGCTGCTGCTCCAACAGCGGGTCTACATTTCACTCCAGAGCTGCTAGACCAGCTACAGGCAAATGGCATAAATATTGCACAGGTTCGTCTTGATGTAGGGCTTGATACTTTTCGCCCCGTAACAGAAGACGATCCTACAAATCATCACATCCATACCGAGTACTTCCATGTTCCTGCGCGTACCGCAGAAGCAGTAAACCGTACCCGTGCTAATAAAGGACGTGTTATTGCTGTGGGCACTACCGTAGTGCGCGCACTTGAATCGGCAGCCATTATGAGTCAGGGTGATAGCGCAAATAACAGTGGCAAAGTAGGGCTAAGTGAGCAAGGTGCGGCAACCTCGCTCTATATTCTGCCCGGCTTTGAGTTTGAGGTAGTGGACGCACTTATCACCAATTTTCATGTACCCTGCTCAACGCTTGTTATGATGGTCAGTGCATTTGCGGATAAGAATGACGGTAGAGAAAAATTACTTGCAGCATATGATGAAGCTGTTCAAAAGCAGTATCGCTTTCTTTCCTTTGGTGACGCGATGCTCATCGTATAATCGACCACAAGCTATACTGCTTCATTCCAAAGTGGGAGTATGCAAGTGTGTGGTCGAAGGACTTTGTGTGCTGCCCTGTAGTAGGCATTGAGGGTTCAGCAGCAAAAAGCCAACAATTGAACTTATGCTCGTCTGTCTGTGCTACCTTGAAATTGGGCCACGAAAAGCGTGGAATATGAACTCGATGAAATTTGACAAATGAACAGAGATTGGAGGTCTCACCATGAGCAAGGAATTAATTTTCAAGAATGATGAAGCAAAGACTGCATTTAACAAGGCAGTACAAGAATTTGGGGTTGACGAGGCCATCCTTTACGAACCGCGCACCATTCGTCAAGTTTGCATGGCAGCAGGAATGCGCTATTTGTTCATTCGGGAATACGGCGAAAAACTCTCAGTGTATGTTCCCTTTGGTTCTGCGGAAGTCAAAAATTATAAGCCTGCACTCAAAGTGAAAAAGAGCCTAGCAAATGAACGTGTTTTTCGCGATCTTCACTTGCCCATGAGTCTTGAGGTAAAGCAGGGCTTGATTGATCACTTATTGCAAGAGGCACAGGCAAATGGCACAGAAGTAATCGTGCACGTTAAACTGTTTTACGGTTCGTTTTAACTATTGTTAACTTGTGAAGAAGGGGCTGTACCTTTTGATACAGCCCCTTTAACAATTAACATTTCAAATCTCGGCAAGCTTCCTAACTGGCCCTTGAATGACGTCCTCTGCGCTGTCCAAAGAGTCCTGTGCCTACTGAAATCATTGATGCAATAAGAGCAATAATCCACAGTGTGGCATTAGTAGTGTCACCAGTTTTTGGAGCAGTGCCATCAGCTGCTGGCCTGCGATCTTGGTCACCTGTGCCAGCTGTGCCAGGCCCAAGAGAACCCTCGTTGCCAGGCTCACTAGGAGGACTAGGGGGTTCAGGTGGTCTGGGATCAGGGTCAAGATCTGGATCAGGGTCGGGACCTGGATCTATGCTAGGATCCGGAACATTGAAGTTGCCTATGGCAGGCGCTTCCATGATTCCTTCGTCAGCTGCTACAAATCCTTGAGCAATTACCGAATAGCTTCCGCCCGCAACAAGACCAGACAAAGGAATAGTCAATACTGTGAAGTCGCTATTCCACGTGGCACCAGCCATGTTGAGGGTAGCACCAGTAGTTCCTGTAAGCATTACAGTTCCTAGACTTGCTGGATTAACTGCTCTGTCAAAGGTAATAATCACTTGATTTGTTGTGATAGGAACAGTCCCTGATGGTGCGGTAACTACCGCAGTAAGTGGACCTGGCTCTTGTCCGCCCTGCGCACTTATCCAAATACGTGCAGCATTTGCAGACCATTGATCAAAGCCAGCTCTTTCAGACACTGCATCATTTTGCGCTCGAGTCTGCGTAGTAATGTTTTCCCATGGCATCCATAGGTTGCCATCAATCAGCCCTCCGTCATTAAATCCGACAAAGGTGCTTGTGCCAGCAGGAGCCAGGATGTCGCCTGTAATTTGGATCCATGCGCTATTTCCACTTGCCGCACCAATGGCTCCTCTGGCGCTTGAGGGATCAGAGGCGTTGATTGTACCAGCAAGAGTTACCTGCGATGAACCTATTGCAAGAATGCCCGTTGCTCCTCCATTAACTAAATTAGTTGCAGATCTTGCCTCTACGGTAATGGTGCCAGTCATAGTAACTTGCGCTGATCCTTGTGCCATGATGCCATTTCTGTTGAGCGGTTGTCCGCCTGAGCCAACTGTTGTGATATTGCCATTCATGGTAACGACTGATGTGTCGCGAGCATCAATACCGCGCCACTGATTAGTGATATTGCTATTAATCGCTACATTCGAGGCACCCAGTACCGTGATTCCGCTTTGTGTGCTTACAATTTGATTAGCACTTATTATCACTGGACCTGCATCTGCGATAGCAATGCCTTGAGAGCCAGCACCAGAAGCATTGATGGTGATAGTGCCTCCGTTGTTAATGGTTAGAGGATTTGTTATCCAGATTGCACTAGAAGCAGTCAGGTTGAATCCAGCAAAGTCAAGCGTAAGTGCATGTGGACCAAAGGTAGTGCCCCAAGTCCAGTCAACATTTGTCAAAAAGCGAATTGTGTCACCTGGGCTTGATGCGGCAAATGCTCCTTCCAGAGTAAGGAATCCAAGGTCATTTGCGTCTGTGCCATCAACAACAATCGCAACAGTGTCACCTGGCGAAACTGTTGCTGGCTCGATTTCGATGTAGCCATCAGTGTTGACAATGGAATCTGTCGACACAGCAACAGATGCTGCATCTTCGGCATCATCGGCACTATTTGCAGCTTCAGCGTCAGTCGCAGACTCATAGGTGACAACATCGTTAGCAACTGCATTCGAAGCTTCTTCAGCGTCAGTCGCAGAATCGGGAACTTTTCCAACGGCTTCCTCCTCATCAGTGTTAACTGCAGGTTCATAGACGTTTTCAACATAGGCAGTATCTGCAATATCATCTGCGCTAACTGCAAAGGCGAGAGCTGAAATGCTCGCCGTCGAAAGCATGGCAAGTACCAGCAGCATTGCCAGCATGCGTCGCGAACGTCGTGCGCTTCTCTTTTTTGTCCGTAACCTCACTGTTGCCTCCTTTCAATAATAATTATTCGCAACAATACATTCATTTGCTTAATCGTAAAATTTTACATACGTGGTTCATTATATGATGCTTTGTCGGTCACACTGTGAAACTGTAACAAATGTGACGAGCCTATTCGTCCAGCCGTGTCAGTTGTTCTTCGCTTAGATCTATCGTATGGTAAACGCTCTGCACGTCATCAAGTTCTTCAAGCTTGTCAATTAGGCGCATTACCTGACGAAGTTCATCATCGGCAATTGCTTGTGTATTGGTAGGTAACATTACCAGCTCGGCTCCACGGACTGCAAAACCAGATGCCTCCAGACTATCTTTAACTGCCATTACTGTAGAAGGTGTTGTAGTTACCACAGCAACATCGTTAGCAATTTCGTAGTCCTCGCCATCTGCATCAGCAACCGCGAGCATTAGGTCGTCCTCGTCAAAGTCATTTACAGGAATATCCAGTACTACCTCGCCCTTGCGCTCAAATTGGAAAGCAACCGAGCCACTTGTGCCTAGATTTCCTCCTGATTTGCTAAAGGCACTGCGCACGTCAGCTGCGGCACGATTGCGATTGTCAGTTAATATTTCTAGATAGATGGCAATACCAGCTGGTCCGTAGCCTTCGTAAATGATTTCTTCCCACACAGCACCATCAGCACTAGCTCCGCTCGCTTTCGCGATGGCAGATTCTATTTTATCTTTTGGCAGTGAATAGCTTTTTGCCTTTGCAATTGCAGCCGCTAATGCTGCGTTATTGTCAGGATTGGGGTCTCCATTCTTTGCTGCAACAAAAACTGCTCTTGATAGCTTGCCAAACAGGGCAGAGCGCTTCTTGTCCTGCGCTGCCTTATGCCGCTTAGTTGTAGCCCATTTACTATGTCCTGCCATTACCAACTCCCTCTTAGAGTGTATGCACACTTTAAGTATAAATGAAACTATTCCATTCCATTTCTGCCAGGGCTGGCTTAAAGGTGATATGTTCAAGAGTCTTTGAACCCTGCATTAGTTGAACTTCGCAGATGCTGTCGAGACTTTCTTTGATGGTGCCACTCATTGTGCCCAGCTGTGGAGACAGCAAGGGATGTGAATTGTTCATCTGTAATCGCAACTTCAAGACTTTCTTTCCTTGGCTAACCTCAAGTAGGTAGTCATTCCCATCTGCGGCAAGCAATGTGACCTGTGCAAGATCATAGCTAGCAAAGCGATGCTGAATTCCATTTGCATAAAGGACGGCGATTAAGCCATCGAACTCAGTGCCTGCAAAAGGAATACGCGCCAATGAGAAAAACAATGTATTGCCAGAAGGCACGTTCTGTCCATGAATCCAGATGTATTCTCGCGGGAATGATCTGCCCCAATCTTTTTCGATGTAGCCACAACCGCCAGTAAAATCAATTCGATGACCGTTTAAGCAGAGCTGACCGTTTAAGTTGTGGTGCATACTGAGTACTGCGTGGTAGCATTCCATAAAATTTAGATAGGCAAATGGACCCATGATGTTTGGCGCATAAAGACTTGTACTGATAGGAGTAGTTTTTGAAATAGTAATTGTGCCAACTAGTTCAATGTCATCTGCATGAATGTTTAGCTCCACGCGATCAAAGCTGAAGTAATTGTCTGCAATGCGAATACTCCAAGGATCTTCACTGTGACGAAATTCTTCGATGTCATACTTTGTGTATGTAGCTGTATTGTTGTAACTGTTAATAACTTGGATAAAGGCAAAGTCGCCCTCTGCTGATTTGGACACGCCTAGAATAACAGCAAGAACATCATCAGCGTTGTTCTGAAATTTGAAGTACCAGCCTTCGAAATAGTTACTTTGCTTCAAATCCTGATACAGTTCTGGATGCTTGATTCTTCTTAGCGACATATCATGATCATTCTGCAGTGCAGGGCATTCGAGTTATTCTGCTGATCCGTGTACGCAGTAAAAGCCCGCAACAAGTCCGTATTTTTCTGCATTTTTACATGTCATGCATATGCAACTTTTGATTTCAGTAATGCATTCTGACTTGCCAAAGGCACAAAACATTCCATCAATATGATCAGCTTTGTCAACGCCTTCAACCATTTTAACCAGATCGCGTGGAACTTCTTTCAGTTTGCATTTTGTAGTATAGGACGGACAGGATAAACATTTGCAGTGTTTGAAGTTTTCCATTGTGCGAGGCACCTTACTCATGATGTCACCCCTCATATCATCTATCTGCATTGACTGACTGAGGCTAAGCAAATGGCTCAACCTTGGTGAATCTAAGCATCGCATGTTTTACGAGATCAATGGACAGTGTCGCCAGTTGGTCACCTAAGATTTGCCGTATCGTAGCTTGATGAATTCTCACGTTAAGAGATATTCCATTTTGGCTGTATTTATTTTCGCAAAAACGTTTGCGGAATGTGATACTGAAATCGCGCACAATGTTGCTACAATTATACGACTATGGGAAAAATAACCGACACCATAAAACATTACACTCTGGGCGAAGAGGTTGCCAATTCAGTTACTCACGGACTTGGCGTGCTACTAGGTATTGTGGGTATGCCAATCCTACTTATTTTTGCGGTGCAATCTCACGTGGATGTTGGATATAAGATTGCGGCATCTATTGTCTATTGTCTATCGATGATTATTCTCTATCTTGCGTCAACGCTTTATCATGGCTTGACTAATCCTCGTGCAAAGCGCGTTTTCAAATTGCTTGATCATGCGAGCATTTACCTGCTTATTGCAGGCACGTACACACCATTTTGTCTCATCACTTTGCGCGACTACAACGGCTGGTTATTGTTTGGCATCTTGTGGGGAATGGCACTTATAGGTATTATCAGCGAGGCCTTTTGGAAAACGCGACCTCGCTGGTTTGCGGTACTTATTTATCTGGTTATGGGCTGGACGGCACTATGGGTTATTCCAGACATATACCGCCTACTTGAACCGGTAGGTTTTTGGCTTTTAGTTGCAGGTGGTGTTGCCTATTCACTGGGCACTATCTTCTATGTCATCAAGCGTGTTAAGTGGTTCCACAGCGTTTTTCATGCTTGGGTGCTTTTGGGTACGTTCCTCCATTTCTTCGCAATTCTACTATTTGTAATTCTTTAAACAGCATGTCAGCAAAGCTCAAATACTTGGCCAAATATTTGGTAGTAGGAACGCCTATTGCGCACAGCTTATCACCTGCGCTGCACAATACAGTATACGAACAATTGGAACTGAATCGAGAGCTTGTTGCCCGTGATCCTGGCAATACTAAGGATTTTGCAGTTTTATTGCAGGATCTGCGAGCAGGGCAATATCAAGGTTTCTGCGTAACTATTCCCTACAAGCTTGCCGCCGCACATGCTTGTGATGACTTGAGCTTTATTGCACAGCGCACAGGGGCTGCAAATTATATTCGGCGCAATTCTGATGGCAGTCTAAGCGGCGATAACACTGATGTTGTTGGCTTTCTGAATGCGCTGGATATGCAGCTAGGCTTGAAGCCTGCAGGTCTCAATGTTTGTATCTGTGGTAGTGGGGGAGCAGCAAAAGCAGCATGTGAGGCCTTGCTGATGCATGGAGTATCACAGGTGACAATGGTGTCGCGCAACCCTACTGCACTTATAGGTGCAATAGGCAACGATAGTGGTGCGCACGCTTTGCGAATTGTGAGCTACGATACGCTGCATCAGATGGATTGTCGATTTGATCTGCTTGTCAATGCAACGCCTCTTGGGATGGATAATGACTTGTTGCCTGTGCGACATGATTGGATGCACTCTGCTACAGATGCAGTTTTCGATATTGTATATCGGCGCGATGGCATAACTCCGTTAGTTGCAGCAGCGCAACGGATGGAAATTCCAGCAATTGATGGACGTGCAATGCTGATTGAGCAGGCTGCATATGGGATGCATTTTTGGGGGGTTGACGCAGACGTTGCACAGCTTCGT
>WQVN01000025.1 GCA_009785795.1 Coriobacteriia bacterium | reverse complement strand
TCAGAGACCTTCTGTACTGCCTGCCATAACTCACCGCATGAAGCAGTTGCTGACTGGGAAGTCGTTGAGGCTCATAGCGATTTAAGCTGTGTGAGCTGTCATGAGCCAGGTAATGTGGTGCAGGGTTTGACCATTAACTTGTTCCCCAGGTCCATTCATGTCATTAATGGGTCACTGGCTGATCCAGATGATCGTGATGCGCTTAATCCAAGCACCTATGGTGCGGTACTGCAAAATGCCTGTGAATCCTGTCATAGTGGGCAACTTGAAAATCCAATTTTTAAGAGCCGCCCAGACCGTGTAACCTTGCGTGTATCACATGCAGAGCCTCTTGATGCGGGCATGCCCTGTGTGCAATGCCACATCTTTAGTCCGGCGCAAGAATCACAGTTGATTCAGACAGGAATGCAAACCTGTATTAGCTGCCACAATGGTGAACGTGCACGAGTTGAATGTGTGGTCTGTCATGTAAATCCGCCTGCAGAAACTAGACAGCGTGACATTGGAACAGTATGGTCCAGAGCACTAATCCACGACCGTCCTGATGCGCGTTGCTACGACTGTCATGACCCGCGATCTTGCGATGACTGTCATGGCACACGCGTACCTCATTCAGAGGACTATATGAACACAAGTGATCCAGCAACTGTGATGATTCACGCCTATGACTATTGGCGCATAGGAGACCAGTGCTACATCTGTCATTTCCCTGATAGCGTTACAACTCAATTGGGAGCAGCACTTTGCTCAGACTGTCATGGTAGTGACTACCTGTCCCCACAAGAGCGCTATCCCTTGCGCAATCATGACAATAATCCCATGCGACGATAAGAATAAAATCAAGAGAACAATTGGGCAAGCTTAAGGGCGGATTCAATCCGCCCTTATTTATTTTTAAGCAGACCCCACGACAACGCCAGTATGAATCCTGGACCCTTAGCTACTACTTGCAGGTTCTGAGGGAATCCCAACCCATTCCTGAGCGTAGCGAAGGATCTTACCCTCAATTTAGATATTGCCATCAATTTACTATCACTTTCACCATGAATTCGTCAAATTTTACTATTTGCTTGACTCAATTCCTGCTATACTAATAGGTGGTTGTTTCTCAATTTGATTGCTGTGTGTCAAACACGGGTCAATTTGTAGCAAAACATGAACCTGGGGCTCATTTGTTGATGGCCGCCACCGGGCATCCTTATCGAGAAAGGAGGTGTAGATATGCTAGATAAACTTAATTGTAAAAATGTAACTAAAGGAGAACTAAACATGAAGAAAACTATTCTAGTTCTAGCTTTGGCAACAGCACTCGTCTTTTCTTTTGCTGCTCTTGCTGGAGCAACTGAGTACAGAGGCTTTTCACCACTCAATTCTTCTGCTGATGGACCAGCAGGTTTTGTAAGTTGGGCTACTGCTCAAGCACAAATGACTGCAAACGCAGCAAGAATTGAAACAGGAATTGACGTAGGTACCGTTCATGGTGGCTATGTAACTGCAACATCCAAGTGTTTTGTATGTCACTCAGTTCACCGTGCAACAGGTATTCCTACAGGAACACCTGGTTTCCAGGGTGGAAGCGTTAATAATCAATTGTTCCTGACAGCAGCTGACGGCGGTTCTTGTACCGTATGTCACACTGACTGGGGTTCAGGAGATGCGGAATTGCTCGTTGAGTGGGCACAGGTAGATCCAGGTCCACATGACACTGTTGGTTCTTGTGGTGCATGTCACCGCGGTGGGATCCACGGTCGCGACACTTCACGCTATAGCGTAATGAACTTCTTTATGCTGGGTGGTGCTGCAGACGCACAAATTACAGCGGAATTCAACGTTGCTGAGCAAGCGATCTCAGGTCGCTTTGATGCTCCAATGGCACCACGTGCATCTGGAGCTCCTTTTGCAACAGGCGCTGGCTGGTGGGCTAACGGTAGCACCGTTGATCCAGGCAGACAAATGGGTAGACCAGCAACTGGTGCTGGTACAGGTAACCACGCAACATTTGCGTTTGCACGCAGTCTTGCAACAGGCGCAACATGTGGTCTTTCAGACTGTCATGAATTTGGTGCGTTCCACAACGCCCAATGGGGTGCTGGTTTCGATCGCATGAACCCAGATGCTGCAGGTACTGTTGAAGTAACAGGACATGCAGTACCTGGTGCGTACGGACGTCAGTTTGCAGGTATTGGTTGCGGTCCTTGTCATCCGGGTGGATCTGCAGGACTTCCCACTGCCGCATCAAGAGACAATCAGTGGAGACAACAAGGTTGTAACCAATGTCACGACATGGTTGGTGTAGCAACAAACTCAATCGCGTTCCCACACGGAAATCGCAACATTGATGTATATGAGTGGGCAGAAGCTGTTCCTGCTACTGGAGCACCTACGGTAACTGCACTTTCAATCGAAGAGCAAAATGAAGTCGATGAAGGAAATCTGTGGATGTATGCAGGTAACCTAGCCCGTCGTGCTGGTGCTGGTAGCAGCAGTGCAATAGGTAATATTGCTAACTATGCAACTACTGAATGGCGTGTTATGACTGGTGTAACCAGTGGCGAATTTGTTGCCAACACAACTGGTCTTCTTGACGGTGCTTGCTTGAAGTGCCACATTGCTGCTGACAGCAATTCACTCGAGAACACTGGACCACAAGGTGCATTCATGAGTGAAGCTAACGCTGCAGGCGTTGGTGGCGGCTGGGGTGACTTTGCGAACCGCGGTCATGGCTGGAACGCTGGACGCTTCCCTTATTGGGTTGACGGTGGATCTGGTACCAACCAGTTTGCAACCGGTTCAGCAAGAATGCACCTATACAGATAGTACGTATATGCTCATTTGAGCACATGACATACTTGATGTAATGCATTACTAGCATTATGAGAGGGCTTCCTTCGGGAAGCCCTCTTTCTTTGTGCCTGTCACCTAAATATTCACAGAAATGTAAATTTGCACATATCTATGCAGCATGATAGGATTATTGACTTATTAAATTGCACACTTATCAAAATGGTCCGCAGGTGCTAGAAGGGTGGTCTTAGATATGCATAAACGCAAAAAACGACAAGAAATTATTCGTGAAACAGTGCGTGAGGGGCGTGTCCGAACGCAGCATGATCTGGTTACAGTTCTTGCATCAAAGGGCTACGACTGTACGCAGGCGACGGTATCGCGCGACGTTGAAGATCTTAAACTGGTCAAATCAAGTGGAGGTTATTATGCTTTATCAGAAGACCTGTACTTGCAGCGAATGATACATGACCTAACACAGAAAATTGCACGGGCAGATAATATGTTAGTTGTTCACGTGCATGATGGCGCAGCTGCCGTTGTTGCAGCAGCAATTGACCAGGCTGAACTCGATGGTGTCCTAGGTACCGTATCTGGTGACACAGCACTGTTTGCATTGTGCGCTGACAGTGATGCAGCACAGGCAGCAGAAACAAATTTGAAACGTTACATGGGCAGTGGCTCAGATTGGGGAGTATAGGCAGATGAAAAAGGGAACTTGCATTCTGGCATATTCAGGAGGATTAGATACCTCAGTATGCATTAGATGGATAATTGAAAATTATGACCTGGATGTCATTGCCTGTGTGGTTGATGTAGGACAAGAACGCGTTGATACTCTTGATGCCATTCAGCAAAAGGCACTCGACATAGGTGCGATACAATCCTTGGTGTTGGACGTTCGGGATGAATTCGCACAGGACTACGTTGCTCTGTCATTGATGACCAATGGCATGTATGAAAATAAATATCCGCTGGTGTCGGCACTATCACGCCCCTTAATCTCAAAGCGACTGGTGGCACTGGCAAAAGAACTTGATGCAGAGTACATTGCACATGGTTGTACGGGCAAGGGCAATGATCAGGTGCGCTTTGAAACATCTATTGCAGCACTTGATCCTGACATTACAATCCTTGGTCCTGTACGTGAATGGGAACTAACCTCACGTGATAAAGCGATGGACTACGCGGAAAAGCATGGGATACCTGTGCCCACTACAAAGGTCTCACCGTATTCGATAGACGACAACATGACAGGTCGTGCGATAGAATGCGGTGTATTAGAGGATCCTAATGTGGCTCCACCAGAAGACGTGTACACTATTACGCAAGATCCAAAACGTGTCGATGCTCCTGATGAAGAAATTGTTACACTGACCTTCAAGGAGGGTCTACCTGTTGCCATTAATGGACAGCAGATGGATCTGACTGCACTGATTGAGGAAATGAATGCGATTGCAGGTCCACATGGAGTAGGGCGTATTGACATGATCGAGAATCGCTTGATAGGGGTAAAGTCGCGTGAAATATACGAAGCACCTGGCATGATGGCACTGATTACTGCTCACAAAGCACTCGAAGAACTGACGCTTGAGCGCGAGACCATGCACTTCAAACTAGGACTTGAACAGCAGTGGTCACAGCTCGTGTATTTTGGTAAGTGGTTCAGCCCGCTCAAGCTTGCCATTGATGCTTTTATGGCGAGCACACAGCGCTACGTTACAGGTGATGTTCGTCTGTCGCTGTACAGAGGAAACTGCGTAGCAGTGGGACGCACCAGTCCTTACTCGCTCTATGACTTTGGACTGGCAACTTACGATGACAGCGATCAATTTAATCATACAGCTGCAAAGGGCTTCATGGAGCTATACAGTCTGCCAATTAAGGTTTGGTCACAGGTTCAGTCAGGTGCCCTACCTAACACGCGAAAAGACAAGATAGAATAGTGAGTATGATGTTCACTACTTCCATACGCAGCTTGCCTAGCATTTCTGAGCAAAGTTGCGACAGCGACAGAGCAAAAGAGTCTTGCGCCTGTCAACGCTTCGTTATTCCTGAGCGAAGCGAAGGATCTTGCGCGTCAAAACAAAACATGATCTGCGGAATTTCGTCCCTGACAAGGTCACAATGACACAACCTCACAAGAAGCCTGCATGGGGTGGACGTTTTTCTGACGTTCCCAGTGATGAACTACTGGCTTTTGGTGCCTCGCTTCCCATAGATCGGCGCATGTGGCGCCAGGACATTGCGGGATCAATTGCGCATGCAAAAATGCTCGCACGTCAGGGCATTATCACTGATCATGAAGCAGATGCCATAGCAGATGGCTTGCGCAGTGTTGCCGCAGATATAGAATCAGGAAATTTCAAATGGGCGCTTGAAGATGAAGACGTCCACATGGCCATCGAGCGTGCCCTTACCGAACGCATTGGCACAGATGGTGCCCGTCTGCACACAGGACGTAGCAGAAACGACCAGGTTGCGACTGACACACGTCTCTACATGAAAGAGCGCACACGTGATGTGGGGCGCGCCATTAATGCACTGCGCTTGGAGCTAATTGAGTTAGCACAGCAACATGGAGACGTGATACTGCCTGGATATACGCACATGCAAAAAGCCCAACCCATCAGTTTGGCACATTACTATTTAGCCTATGCTCAGATGTTTGCACGTGACTTTCAGCGCGTTATCGCAGCACACAAAGCAGCAGATGTCAGTCCATTAGGCAGTGCCGCACTTGCAGGTACCGGCTATCCACTAGATCGCGAATATACTGCACATAGGCTAGGCTTCAGCAAAGTCAGTATCAACGCACTGGATTCTGTCAGCGATCGTGATTTCTTGCTCGACGCCCTGCATGCAGCAACAACCTGTCAGATACATCTCTCACGCTTGTGTGAAGAAATAATCCTTTGGACGACTGAAGAGTTTGGTTTTCTCAAGCTGTCAGATCGTTACTCAACGGGTTCATCAATCATGCCACAGAAAAAGAACGCAGACTTTGCAGAACTTATCCGTGGTAAAACAGGACGTGTGGTTGGCGATCTCAATGCATTGCTTGTCACCATGAAGGGTTTGCCGCTTGCCTACAATAAGGACATGCAAGAAGACAAAGAACCCGTATTTGATGCCATGGATACCGTTGAGGCATGCCTGCGCGTAATGACGGGAATGGTAGCCAGCCTAACAGTAGACGAACAGCGGATGAGAGCGGCCAGCACCCAAGGGTACATGGCAGCTACTGACCTTGCTGACTACTTGGTAGAAAAGTGCCATCTGCCCTTCCGTCAGGCACACGAGATTGTTGGGAGCATTGTGCTTGCCTGTGAGCGTCAAGGACGCAGCTTGCAAGATTTGAGCATTGATGAGCTACAGGGCTTCTTTGCAGGATTTGGACGCGATGTTGAAGCAGCGCTACGCATTGACAAGATAGTCGAGGCACGCAGTACGGTAGGTGGCACGGCACCACGGGCGATTGCTGTTCAGTTGCAGCGTACAAAGCAAGCTTACAATAACGATGAGCAGGAAATAGCCCTCCTCTAGAGCAAAAATCGCATCAATGAATGCATCTTTTTTCTTAGAGTGCATCCAGACGTGTAATCTCTGTGTCGAATCAAGAAATCAAACCATTCACGTAGGCCATACTACGTTTCGCAGTTTGATTTTTCACTTCTCCTTGACCGCAAGTGCCTGGCGCATTCTAGAGAAACCTTCCCAACATTGCTACCCTTGCGCTTTAGTACAGGATTGAGTTGCCAACATTAAAATAGGCTCCCAAAAGGAGCCTATTTTTTTATCCCTGAGCGCTAGCGAAGGGTCTTGTTCTTTAGTTGCCAGCAGTTGGTGTTGTGGGCGTCGACCCTCCACCACCGCCACCACCAGGAGGGGTAGTGCCACCACCAGGAGGAGTGGTTCCACCGCCACCACCAGGAGGACGAGCAGGTTCACGTTCTTCTGGTTCATCTGTAGCAGCAGGTCCCAGTGATATGCGCAGAACAACACGCCCGCCTCTAAAGCTTGAGCTAATAACTTGTCCCGCAGGTACACTGTCAGAATGAACTTCCTCAATAATGACGTCACGACCATCAAGCAATGCTTGTGCTTCTTCTAGGGTCAATCCGTCAAGGTCTAGTTCGTCCTCATCTTCGTCGCTGCCATCACGCGTGAAGTTAAATCTTGAATTGTCAAATGGTGGGTCAGGAGCTGTTTCAAAAGTCCGATGCTCATAACCCTCCAAGGCAACTTCCATAAAGGCATGCCAGATAGGTGCAGAAACGGTACCACCTGCTGCACGCATGCCATTAATAAAGACAGTTTGTTCTTCTGGATGTCCTACCCACACAGTAGTAGAAAGCACAGGAGTATAGCCTGCAAACCACACATCACGCATATGCTGGCTGGTACCCGTTTTACCCGCAACCTGCCAGCCAGGAATTTGTGCGCTTCTGGCAGTACCACCAGTAACAACAGTTTGCAAGACGCGCGTGGTTGCCCAGGAAACCTCAGGCGTCAAGGCGCGCTCATCTTCTACTTCCCATTCGTATAGTTGACCACCCGTGCGATCAATAACTTCAGTAATAAAGGTCGGCTCGCGATAAATGCCACCTGTGGCCAAGGTCGAATAGGCAGAATTCATCTCAAGAACGGTTACTCCTTGCGCACCCAATACCAGGGAAGGGAAGGGCTGCAGTTCGGTCTGTATACCCATGCGCTGGGCAGCATCAATCATTTTTTCTGGACCAATCTCGACAACTAGGCGCGCATACAAAGTATTAACTGATGATGCCGTTGCAGCTTGCAGGCTCATCATGCCACGTCCGCGACCTTCAACATTATTTACGATCCAGGTAGATCCACCCCCTGTATCAATCGATGCAGGAGATGATGAGCTGATGCGGAAACTAGGCGACATGCCTTCTTCGATTGCTGCCACTAGGCAGAAGGTCTTAAAAGAACTGCCTGCGTGACGATGTGCCTGCGTTGCCATATTGAAGTTGCTGCGTGCGTAGTTGCGTCCACCAACCATGGCAATGACCTTGCCCGTATCAGTATCTTGAGAGATTAGTGCGCCCTCGGGACCGTTAGGGTCGCGACCAATCACGTCCCATACGGCAGTTTCAGCAGCACGCTGCAAGTCTAAGTCAATAGTAGTGTGGACAACTAATCCACCACCAAATACATCTGCCTGTGAAAAGCGTCTATGCAATTCACGACGTACATGCGCAACAAAGTAGTGTGCGTCATAGATGCCCTGGTCAGGACTCTCAACACGTGATAGTTCGAGTTCTTCCTCTTCTGCTTCGCGACGTTCTTCATGTGTAATCATATTATTTTCATACATGCGATTCAGTACGTGCGCACGGCGCTGCAGAGTCAAATCAGGGTTACGATAAGGATTAAGTGCATTAGGACGCTGAGGAATACCTGCAAGGATAGTTGCTTCGCCCAGAGTTAGTTCACTTGCGTTCTTGCCAAAATAAGTCAAGCTGGCAATCTGAATGCCGTGTGCACCCTCGCCAAAGTAAACGGTGTTCAGATACATAGTCAGTATTTCGTCTTTTGTAAAGTGCTGTTCCACTTCTAGTGCCAGATAAGCTTCACGAACCTTGCGACGTACCGTCATATCTTGAGCTTCGTCACGTAAGATAGTTTGACGCACGTATTGCTGAGTAATGGTCGATCCACCCTCACGCGAACCGAGTGCCGTCATAACGGCAGCACGTGCGATACCCTGAGGGTCAATACCTTCATGTTCAAAGAAGCGCTCATCTTCTACGGCAACGATTGCTTGCAGTACATAAGGTGAGATATCTTCCATTTCAACAGGTTCGCGATTCTCAAGAAACAGGCGCGCAATCAGCGTGCCATCTTGTGCATAGATGCGTGTTGGCTGTGAGGTATCGAATGCACTGACTTCGTTGTAATCAGGTAAATCATATAGCCAACTGTAGGCAGTTAATGCGACGGCACTTACAGCGACAAAAAGACTCAAAAACAACCCCAATGTTACTGTGGCAATGCTTGCCTGGATGCGCATGATGCGTGCTTTATTGCGCTTGCGAGTGCGACTGATGCGAGCGTATCGTGACATAGTTTACTTAAGCTCTCCTTTATATATAGTGTGCCTTGCGATGATGTATTACATATATAGTATGTCTGGTACGCAGTAGCCAACAGTGCCTGCAGATGGCGAATCGCACCGCATTCCATTATACTTGCCAGCTTCTTTTTATGCGATTTAGCAGCAAAACCGTTACTGTTTGCCGTCCTGTTGCTTGCGTTGATTATTCGTAAAAAATGGCAAAAGCAAGCGTAAATATGCCATTTACGACGCTAAAAGGAGCAATTTTGAGTGAAATTTCCTTGAAATTCGCAAAAAAGTTGCTTTTCGCCCTTGCGGCCTGTATACTTTTTAGGTGATGAAATGTATGTAGTCGATATCTGTGTGATGTTGGCTCTATGCAACGTTCATTCCGGCAGATTAAGCGAAGTACCGAAGAAAGGAAAGAAAATGAAAAGAAAATTTGGAGTAAAACTGCTCTTAGCACTCGTGCTTGCGGTTGCTCTGAGCATGATGGTGGCTGCACCAGCAATGGCTGATCCTACTACGTATCCCACAACTCCAGCGAATGTAGTAATCACGAAGCAGCTAAATGCGCCAGATGGTACAGTGGTTCCTGGTTTTGTGTGGGGCTTTACCATCAACTACAACCCAGCTCTCAATACAGCGCCAGGATATGGTGCGGTTGCTGGGGCAACGAATCCAAACAATACAACGGCAACTGCCTCTACTCAGCCAGGCACAATTTCGGGAACAACCCCGATACTTGGTTTTTCGGGTGGAAATCTAGTCACGCAGGCACTTCCTCCGGTAGCACCGGCAGAACGTGCTCCTGGTGAAGTAACTTTTCCGCACGCGGGTCGATTTTGGTTTGAAGTGAGAGAGGTGCAGGATGTTGTTAACCCACTTCCACCATCAACTGATCCAGTTCCACCAACAGGCGGAGTGATTACTTACGATACACGCGTAATTTTTATGCTTGTAAGCGTAGAGAATCATGCTGCGTCTCCTGGAGGATTACGTGTTTCAGGGATTGGCGTTTTTTCAGAGAGCACAACTACCCCAGGAACTCCTGGCGACAAGCTTAACCCGGGTGATCCAGGTAGTACTGACTGGGCTACCACTGGTGGTGCATTCCGCTTTACCAACAGCTACATATTTACTCCCCCAGGAAGCTTGGAGGATTATGCACTAGCAATCACAAAGACCGTTGATGGTGACTATGCCAATACGCTGCAGCTATTCAACTTTACTATAACAGTTAGAATTCCTGCGCTGGCAGTTAATGCTACTGGAGCACAGAGCTTTAATGCGACGATTGTTGTTCCAGATCCGGGTGAAACTCCACCGTACACAATCGTTACTGAGACTGGCAGAACAAATCCAGTTCCCGTTTCATTTGCTGCTAATACCGATACGGCCACTGCTACATTCCAGTTGCGTCATGGTGAAGAATTGCGTTTCCCAACATTGCCACTTGGTACAAATTATCATGTGACCGAACTTCTTACTGGTAGTGCTGATGTAGCAAGCTATACACCACGTGCGTCAATTTTCGTTGGCAACGATACAACGACACCAACGACATTGGTTCCTGGTCCTGGTGCAACAAACTTTGGTCCTGCAGGTGAGGACCTTAGGGCACCCGCACAGCCAACTGCGGATTTAACTTGGAGCAACGTATCAGGTGCTGGTAGAAATGCAACAGAATTTCTAAACTACAGTGAGCGACCTCCTATAACTGGTCTGTTCGTGGGCTCAGTACCGTTTGTAGTTGCACTTGCACTGGTAACTGCGCTACTTGCAATGATGGTTGCGTCACGTTCGCGTCGTCGCATTGAAGAATTGCCAATAGCTTACTAGGACAGGATTTAGCAACTAAATCCTAAAAGGTACAAAGCATAATATGCCTAACATCAGGGGGCTGTGGAAACACAGCCCCCTCTCATTTTTCCTTAAAGCTAACATTTTGACCTTCTTTCTCATTCCTGAGCGTAGCGAAGGATATCTCCTTCCACTACCCAACTACTAGATGTTCAACATTCCTATTTGCAACCTCATCATTCTAAATTCGCCAACTTGCATTTCTGCCATTCCTGAGTGAAGCGCGTAAGCGCGGAATCGAAGGATCTATTCCCATCTCAATCTGTAAGGTCGGGCACTCTCAAATACGATACACTGCCTTTGACAATAAAAAACAGGGGTCTAGTATAATATTCCGCATGTACTAAAATGCAAAAAGGGACGCCAGCAAAAAAGATAGGGGTATCTTATGAATGTAAAAATCTGGCCAAGATCCAAATTCAATGTATTGTTCGCTGTATTTGCACTGTTGGCGGTGATGGCTTTAGTTGCGGGGGCTCTATCAACGCAATCAATAGAAAATATTCTTCAATCTACTTCATTTCAAGATTATCAAGGACTTGTAGGCTTTACGGGTGAATATGCGCTAAGTGACGACGATAGCCTGGCAAGCGTTATCGTCCTCTTTGAAACAGAGCCAGCAGCAGTACAAATATACGAGGCCGAAGTTGAAGGACGCAGCCTTTTAGAGAGCACGGCCGAACGTGCCGTCGAAGATGAGCACACGCTTTTCGAACAAGAATTGACTCAACTCTTTAGCGACAGTTCTCTTGAAGTGGAGAGCAATCGCAGTTCTGAATCTGCTTCTGAACCATACGAAATACTCTGGAAGTACCGCATAGCTCTTAACGGCGTAAATATGCTACTTCCT
>WQVN01000024.1 GCA_009785795.1 Coriobacteriia bacterium | reverse complement strand
TCTGGAAGCAGTGGGCTCTGGACTCATGTGCGCGCTCAATGTGTATGCACGGCTTTCATCTGTAGACGATGAGCATGCAGGTGAGGCGGCCATTACTTTGCCACCAGAAAGTGTATTAGGTGCCTTGCTTGCTTACAGCACAGATCAAAGTGTTGTCGATTATCAGCCCATGCATGTCAACTTTGGGCTGATGCTGCCATTGGCAAAGCGTGTTCGCAATAAGCGCGATCGCTATGCAGCTTATTCGGTTCGTGCACAGACTGCGGTGACAGACTGGATTGCGGCAAATCAAGACAGGTTGTTTGACTATGACTGATTTTGCCTTTGTGCGTGATAGTTTTATTGAGTTTTTGCTAAGGGTTCAGAACAAATCTGAAAAAACAGCACGCTCATATCAGTCAGATATTGATATTTACAATGAATGGGCATTGCGCGCAAAAGTCGATCCCATACATATAGAGTATCGCCAATTGCGACGTTTCCTTGCTGAGCAGAGTGCTGCTCAGTACGCTCGCAGTACCATTGCACGTAGACTTGCATGTCTGCGCAGCTTCTTTTCCTACTTAGAACAAGAAGGAATTATTGATGGCAATCCAGCACTGTTGCTGCAGTCGCCAAAGCTCGAAAAAACGCTTCCAAGCACTTTGAGCGAGGATGAAGTAGAGCGCATACTTGATGCTCCCGACATGAAAACTGACGATGGTCTGCGGGATAGCGCACTTCTTGAATTGCTGTATGCAAGCGGAGGACGCGTCAGTGAAATTGCGGGCCTTTCATTGTCAGATTTGAAGCTAGATCAAAACATTGCTCTGCTGCGAGGAAAGGGCGGCAAAGATCGCTATGTTCCCTTGCATTATTTAGCAATCGACAAACTGCAGAATTATCTGACTAGCGCCAGACCGTGTCTTGTGGCCAAGTCTAAAAAAGGAGTCAATGCATCAGATGCGGTATTTCTTTCAACGCGAGGAAACGCTTTAAGTGATGATGCGATACGGCGCATCGTTAAGCAGAATGCGCTGCGTGCAGGCATTAGCAGGCCAGTGACTCCACATAATTTCCGTCATAGTTTTGCAACTGACCTACTGAACAACGGTGCAGATTTGCGCAGCATTCAAGAATTGTTAGGACATGCAAATTTGTCCACAACGCAGATATACACGCACCTGAGCTCAGCGCGATTAAAGGCCATACATAAACAGGCTCATCCAAGAACTTAAATTTTAAGCGCACGCGACCATTCTGCGGTATCATATTCAGATACGAAAACAGGTTTGACCTAAGGAGTTGTAAACATGAAGAAAACATTTGTCAAGCTAGGCCTTGTCCTTGTGCTGATGCTTGCACTGTTTGCACTTGCTGCTTGTAACGGTGACGATGCAGATGCAAACGGAAATGGCGATGCGGCTGTTACAGAGGATCCCATTGTTATTGGCATTATCCAGATTGTAGAACATCCTGCATTGGATGCTGCTCGTGAAGGATTTATCGATGGCATGGCAGAAGCTGGCTTTATCGATGGTGAAAACGTAATCTTTGACTTTCAAAATGCGCAAGGCGATCATAACACCCTGTCAACAATTGCAGACGGTTTTATTAGCAGAGATGTTGACTTAATCCTTGCGATTGCGACTCCATCTGCTCAAGCGGTAGCTGCAAAGACTGACACTATTCCAATCGTTGGAACTGCGATTACCAGCTATGAAAGAGCAGAATTGGTTGACAGCAATGAGGTTCCTGGCGGCAATGTAACAGGCACAACAGATATGAATCCTGTTGCAGACCAGATTGATCTTGCGGTCGAACTTGTTCCTGACGCAGAAACCATCGGCTTGATTTACAGTGCGCAAGAAGCAAATTCTGTCTATCAGGTCGAAATCGCAAAAGCAGCGATTGCAGAATTGGGTCTACAGTATGAAGAGCGCACTGTTGAAAACACTAATGATGTTCAGCAGGCAATGGCATCACTGGTTAGAAGTGCAGACGTCATCTACTTGCCCACAGACAATGTTCTGGCATCTGCTATGGCAATCGTAGCTGAAGTTGCGAACGAAGCAGGCATTGCTACTGTGTGCGGTGAAATTAACATGATGAATGGTGGCGGACTTGCAACAAAGGGAATCGACTACTTTGATTTGGGCAAGCTGGCAGCAAGTATGGCAGTGAGAGTACTTGATGGCGAAGACCCAGCAGTTATGCCTATTGAGACTGTTCCTGCCGACATTACTGCTATCAATGCAGAGACGGTAGAAATTCTAGGCATTACCATTCCAGAGCGACTACAAGACTATGTTGTTGAAGTAGTTCCTGAAGACTAGATTTATAGATACTCAACAGATGCGTAAAGGGGTGTCCCATTTTGGGACACCCTACACGCTTTATGCCCATGAATGCGATCTTGAGAATAATCAGCACATATAACCGCAGGCAAGATCTGCGACTTTCAACACCGACAGGCTCCACTAATGCTTAATATCTTTGCAGGAGCGGTGGGACTGGGTCTTATCTGGGCGATTGTCACGTCAGGAATATTTATTAGTTTCCGCGTGCTGAACATGCCTGACCTTAGCGTTGAAGGCTCGCTTGTTACGGGTGCTGCAGTTGCTGCAATGCTAATCATTGCAGGTGCTCATCCCATCCTTGCTTTGGGCGGATCAGCACTTGCAGGTGCTTGCGCAGGCCTTATTACAGGCTTTCTTCACACAAAGCTCAAAATTCCCGCGCTCCTTTCTGGCATTTTAACAATGACTGCACTGTGGTCAATTAACTTGCGCATTATGGACGGCAGGCCAAATGTGCCGTTGCTACGTGTTGATACCATTCTGACTCCACTTACAAATCTTGGACTAACGCGTGATCATGCAATTATTATCATTGGCCTAATTGCTATAATTATTGTAATTGCTGTTCAGCGCTGGTTCCTCACTACGGAATTCGGCTGCGCACTGCGTGCTACAGGCAATAATCCTCACATGAGTACAGCACAAGGCATCAATACTGACTTGATGAAGGTTGCGGGGCTTGCCTGTGCTAACTCACTCGTAGGGCTTGCAGGGGGACTACTTGCCCAATATCAAGGCTTTGTCGATGTTCAGATGGGAATCGGTGCCATCGTTATTGGACTGGCATCTCTTATCATTGGCGAAGTTATCTTTGGACGTACCACTTTGCTGCGTAGCATGATTGCCGTAGCCCTGGGGGCAATAGTCTATCGCTGTATCATTGCATTAGTGCTTGAAGCTGGTCTTGCAGCAACGGACTTGCGTCTGTTCACTGCAATTACCGTAGCAATTGCTCTGTGGATGCCAACAGCACGTACACAAATTGATACGATTTCACGTCGCGTGCGCAATAAAGGCAGTAGTTTTAGCGACGGGCCCAGACCATCGTTTGCTCTTTTCCCTGGAAGTAGTAGACAAAAGCCAGGTAAAGGGGACCATTAGATGCTTGCACTCAATAATGTCAATGTGACCTTTAACACGGGAACAGTCAATGAGGTTCATGCACTAAAAAACATGAACACCTTGCTTGAGCAGGGCGATTTTGTGGTGGTTGTTGGCGGAAATGGTAGCGGCAAATCGACGATGCTCAATGCCGTTGCAGGTTCATATTTAGTTGATAGTGGCAAGATAGTTCTTGACCGTACCGATGTTACTTGGATGTCTGAACATGCGCGTGCAAAATATGTTGGTCGCGTGTTTCAAGACCCCATGCGCGGCACTGCTCCCGACATGACGATTGAAGAGAATCTTGCTCTTGCATATCGTCGTGGCAGTAGACGCACCTTCAAGCGTGGCATCAAGGCGGCAGAGCGTACCCATTTTCGCGAACTTCTTGCGAGCTTGGATCTTGGTCTTGAAGACCGCTTGAGCACCCGAATTGGGCTATTGTCCGGTGGACAACGTCAAGCAATTACTTTACTGATGGCTACCTTGAAGAAGCCACGTATCCTGCTGCTTGATGAGCATACGGCAGCACTTGACCCGAAAACTGCTGCGCGCGTATTGGAAATATCAGTAAAACTTATCGAAGATGATTACCTGACAACGCTCATGGTTACACATAACATGGGAGATGCTATTAAGTATGGCAACAGGCTTGTTATGATGCGCGAGGGCGAGATATTGTTCGAGGCAACAGGACAGCAAAAGAAAGATCTGACTGTGCCAGAACTTGTCGACAAATTCATTTCAGCAGGCGTCGAAGTACGCGCATAACAAAGTAGCCGCACGGGTGGCCGTTGCAGTGCTAGTATAATCAATACAGAGATAGTCATTTCGCACTTGAGTGTGCGAGGATAGAGCAAATTCAACAGAAAGCAGATTAGCAGCGTGAGTGGCTTTACGGGATTTATTGACCAGAAAACAGACAATCCGCAGACGGTTGTCTGTGACATGCTGGACAAAATCAAACATCGCGGACCAGATGGGCAAGACTACTATAGTAATACGGGCAGCAATGCGGACAGCGGCACAAGCATTGCAATGGGTGTTTGTCATTTGCAGGTTACCAATGAAGTACCCACCATGTTTAACGAGGACAACAGTCTTGTAATGGCTTTCTCTGGAAGAATTTTCAACTATCAAGAACTCAAAGATGATCTTGAAAAACGGGGTCATAAATTTCAGACAGGCAATGATTCTGAAGTGGTCATACATGGTTACGAGGAACATCAAGAGCAATTTTTCTCACAGTTACGTGGCATGTTTTCCTTTGTGCTCTACGATATAAGAAAGGAAGAATTGGTAGGTGTGCGCGATCCCTTTGGCATCAAGCCATTCTATTATTATCATAGGCCTGATACCTTCCTCTTCTCTTCCGAAATAAAGTCTTTTCTTGCGCATCCAAATTTTCAGAAAGAGTTGAATCAATCAGCACTGAAGCCATATCTAAGCTTTCAGTATTCCGTACTGGATGAAACATTTTTCAAAGATGCTTATCGCTTGAATCCTGGAGAATATCTTCGCTACAAAGAAGGGATGTTTGAAAAGCATAGCTACAGCGAGCTTATTCCCAGCAGAATTCGAAAAGATTATCATGCACTTAAAAAAGAGCTCGCTGGCATTCTGGGAGAATCGGTAAAATTGCACCAGCAAATTAGCGATGTTGACATAGGTGGCTATCTTTCGGGCGGCGTTGATTCTTCCTATGTTGTGGCGACAGCAAAACCACAGCAGACATTTTCAATTGGCTTTGAAGCGCAGGGCTTTGATGAGACTGAACTTGCAAAAGACTTAAGTGAGACCCTCGGACTTCAGAATTTCACGCAGCATCTAAGTGGCGATGATTTCTTCAAGACTTTACCAGATGCTCAATACTTTATTGATGAGCCGCATGCTAATCTCTCTATTGTCCTATTGCTCAAACTATCAAAAATGACTTCGAAGCAAGTAAAAATTGCCCTGACGGGCGAAGGTGCTGATGAGATGTTTGGCGGGTACAATGAGTATCGCGATGAAGGAATGAGCGCACTATATGCAAAGCTCCCTCTTGCACTGAGATCTTTCATTGGCAAGCGCGTAGAGAGCCTGCCTCGTTTCAAGGGAAAGAATTCACTTATGCGCTATTCAGCGCGAGTTGAAGATACATACTTTGGCATTGCAAATATCATGAGTGCTGATGAAGCCAATCAAATTCTAGCTGATTCGTT
The DNA here is from genome assembly GCA_009785795.1 of Coriobacteriia bacterium. Taxonomy (GTDB): domain Bacteria; phylum Actinomycetota; class Coriobacteriia; order WRKU01; family WQUG01; genus WQVN01. The sequence goes on along the minus strand of WQVN01000024.1, from coordinate 6,810 downwards.
CAAAAGTGATTTAACCCCAGCCGATATCGTAAGGCCCTATTACGACAAGGTAAAAGGCTTTGATGACGTTGCGAAAAAAATGTTTATTGATCTGAATTTCTGGCTGCCAAAAGATATGTTGCTCAAGGCAGATAAGATGTCTATGGCAAATTCTGTTGAATTGCGCGCACCACTTTTAGATAAAGAGGTTTATAATCTGGCTTCGACTATATCTGTCTCTGAGTTAATCAAAGATGGTGAAACAAAGCATATATTTCGCGATATAACACGCGCAGTACTTCCTGTTGATTGGGCAAAGCGACGCAAGCTGGGAATGCCCACACCTTTTGCCAAGTGGATACGTGAAGAAAGATACTACGGGCAAGTTAAAGAAATATTCAATCAAGATTTTGCAGGTCAAATGTTTAATCTGCCAGCTATTAATGCGTTGCTTGATGATCACTACAGTGGAAAGCGCAACAACGGTAGAAAAATATATGTAGTGTATGCTTTCCTTATTTGGTACAAAGTCTATTTTCTCAAGTAGAAAGCTCTTGGAACACTTTTGCCAGTATTTACTGCTGCCAGTCTCCTTGGCGGTATTCCCTAAAATAATCAACAGCCTTTTTTGCCAATATAAGGCGTCTTTTCAAGCTACTGTCTTTTGAGTAGGTCAGTGGATTGCGGTTTCGTGCTTGTGACCACATTCGCAAGGCCTCACGCTTAAATGCTTCATTCTTGATATATCTCTTTGCAATTGCTCGTGGAACAAAGGACAGCAATTGTCTTTGATCGGCAATGATTAGATCCTGCCGCTTATTATAAATTAGGTCATCTACCAGACATTTCACCAGATTGTGTCCAGCAGCAGTTACGTAATAGCTGCACCTGCCCTGACGAGCATTGATTTCGAGCACCTTATATCTTTTGTCACGGTAATCGTACTTCATGTCGAATTCTGCGAGGCCCTGATAGCCAATAGCTTCAGCAAATTCAATTATTTTTGCAAGAATAGCTTCAGTGTCATCATTTTCGTTATAGCCATTAATCAGGACGGCTGCGTTTCCTACCATGCCACGTGCGTGTTCCTGTAGTCCAATTTGTGCAAATGCAGCAAGTGTCGCTCGACGGTTTTGGTCGCAGTACAGAACGGCATCAAAGAGGGCACTGTCGTCTCCAGGAATGAATTCTTGAATTAGCACGTCGTCCACGTAGCCAATCGCCTCAATTGCAGCAAGTGCTGCACGTACTTCCGGTTCAGAGTACAGCTTGTAAATCTTATACATCTCAGGGGTCTTTTTATGGTTATACTCAATGACATTTGAAGGCTTTACAATGACGGGATAGTCGAAGTTCAGGTCAAGATCATCAAAAGAACTTTGGTCAGCGCAAGAATAAATGATGGTCCTTGGGATATCGATCAAGTCACGATAAGCATTGTAGAATTTGTTTTTCATTATCAAATTGTCAAATATCTCAATACGAGGATAGTTAAAGACAATATTGTTGGCAAGTCTCTCTGCATTCTGAACCAGAAATCGTGCATAGGTTTCGTTAGAGGAAATGGCGAGAACAGGCATATTCTCTGCACTATTTGCAAATTCATTAATTCGCCTTACAAAGACTTCCTCGTCCCACAGATCCTGGTCATACTCAATATCCAAAATGGTGCTGTGCTTGGTAAATGCCATGGGACTTTTTGCAAGTAGATGAGCTTTTTCTCCATAGTGTTCATGGTAAGAGCGAGCCATGTGATAAGCATTGATGTCGCTGCCAATAATGAGTACCCTGAAATCGTTATTGCTGTGAGCCATGTTAGCTGTCCTTACCTTGCACATAGATCCGAGGAACGCGACCAGTTATTCTGTTAAACAGCACATAGGGAGTAGTTTCGAGGCGTTTTGCAAGTTCAGTAGCAGACAGTCCATCACCAATTAATGTTGCTTGATCGCCTACACGCACCGTGTCGTCAACACGAATGGCAATCATGTCCATTCCGACCAGCCCAACCATGGGATACTTGCGGTCATTGATTAGCACATATCCGCCAGCAGTTTTGTCGATGCCATCAGCATGACCAATGGCTATAGTGCCAATCAGCATATCTTGAGCAGCTTGGAAAGAGAGACCATAGCCAACATGTTCACCTGCACGTACTTTTTGAACCTGTAATATCTCGCTGTACAGAGAAAAAGCTGGCCGTAGTGGCAATTTTTGTCCAGGCAAATAGGCAGGTTCGCGCCGCAGTATTTTTTTGATGCTGCGTTTAATGCTGTTTGGAATGACAATGTCTTGATTGTAGCCATACATCAAGATTCCCACACGCACGCCATTGCACAAATCAATCTTTGGCTGCCTAATGAGTACTGCAGAACGAAAGCTGTGAATGATTGGTATTTGTGTCAGGTCAATGTCTTGCAGCATAGCTCTGAATCGTTCTGCCTGTTTTACATATGCCGTGTCGCGAAAGCCGCTTGTACTAAAGTGTGTATATATTCCCTCAAGCGCACACAGCTTTGTCTGCTGAATTTCTTTCACGAGCTGTGCGAGACCTTCAGATTCCTTAATCCCCAAACGATTCATGCCCACATCGAGCTTCAGATGAATCTTTAACTCATTGGACAGTGAAGTATTCTTCACGTGTTCGAAAAAGTCTGCACTGACAAGGGTAATTGTGATGTTCTTTTCTGCACATATCCTAATATCTTCTGGATGGATAGGCTCAAAGCACAGGATGGGCACCGACAGGTGCAGCTTGCGAATTTGCAGACATTCATCCAGAGTTGCTGCAGCAAGGTAATTGATCCCGCCTCTAACTAAGGCGTCTGCAACTTCCATTCCGTGACCGTAAGCATTGCCCTTGATGACTCCAAAATAATAGTCATAGTCAGGATATGTCTCTCTGACTGCCTCAACATTTGACCGCAAGTAATCAAGATTAATCTCGGCATAGGTTTTTCGATACAAAATCTATCCTTTGGTCTTGAGCAGAGCTCGCACATCATACTGGTTGCACTGCAGTTGCGAATACCTGTATTCGCCTGCGCTTAACACACATCTAACAATAGCACTAATTTTCATCAGAAGGTGATCCGTTAAGGGGTTCATCAAGAGAGCCATCAAGAGGGCCAATAAAGACTTCATGCCACAACAAGAATATGTAGACTGCCCATATTTTGCGGTAGGTATCTGCAGTGCCAGACTTGTGATCGTCAATCATTTTGTTCAAGATATCTACATTAAAGTATCTGCTTGCAACCTCACTATTGCAGACGTCTTGTACCAGCCTGCTATATTCGTCTCTGCGCAGCCAATCGCGCAAGGGAACGGGAAAGCCCAATTTCTTTTTACCTGCGGTGGCATCGTCGATGCCATCCAGTCTGGCAGCTGCACGCAGCGATATTTTAGTGTCAGCTTTTGATACTTTATGTTTGGCAGGTATCTGCAAGGCAAGATTGAGTACTTCAATATCGCACAGCGGACAGCGCACTTGCAGCGAGTTTGCCATACTCATCTTGTCGGCCTTGAGCATAATGTCACCAGGACCCCAGACATTTAGGTCAATTGCCTGCATTCTGCTGACTGTTTCTGCACTCTCTGTTTGGGCATAAAATGGTGCTACTACCTCTTCAGGGGTGATGCTGTTATTGTCTAGCAGCAAGATATCGAGTTCGCTGGGATCAAAAATGAAGTTACCTGCCTGGAAGTATCGCTGCTCGATAGACTTTGCTCCGCGAATGAAAAAGTTTCTGCCTGGCACGCTGCTAGGTAAAGCACGTGCAGCAGCAGCTACTGCTTTTCGCACAGTGAGAGGAATGCGATTGTATTTATCCATGCGCAGTCCGTCACGATAGGGGTTGTAACCAGCAAACATTTCGTCTGCTCCTTCACCAGAAAAGGTTGCAGTGACGTGCTGACGTGCATTGGCACATACATAGTACAGCGACAGACATGAGGGATCTGCAAGTGGTTCATCCAGATGGTGGACGACGGTACGTGCGATGTCAAAATACATATCACTTGTGATGTCTTTGGCAAAATTTTCAATGTTGAAGCGCTTTGCAAAAGCCTGTGCATAGGGCAGTTCACTGTACTGTTCTTCAGTGTAGCCAACACTAAACGTTTTTGTCGGTTTAATGTCATTGGCAACTTTTGCAAGATAGCTGGAGTCAATACCTCCTGACAAAAAGCTTCCGACATCAACGCTTCCTGCTTTATGTACATCGACACTTTCTGTGATAGCGCCACTGATTGAGCGTGCCCAATCATCAAAATCGCGCGAATTGTCAGGCTCAAAGTTAAAGCGATGATATTCGTTTATAGTCATTGTGTCATTGACATATTCAAAATAGTGACCAGGAGCGAGCTTGCAGACGTCTGCAAATATGGTGTTAGTACCTGGCACAAAGCCAAAGTTCAGATAAGTTCCCAGCACACGTGTATTAACTGCAGGCGTAAAATCTGGATGGGGCAGAAAGGATTTGACTTCGCTGCCAAACAGCAGATTGTCGCCAATGACAGAATAGTAAAAAGGCTTGATGCCAAATCGATCGCGCGATCCAAAAAGCGTTCTTGCTTTGCGGTCATAGATGACAAAAGACCACATGCCACGCAGTTCATTCAAGAATTTTGATCCATACTCTTCATAAGCAGCCAGTACAACTTCAGCACTTGTACCAGTGCCAAAGACATATCCTGCCGTACTTAGTCTTGCTTGCAGCAGCTCACGATTATATATTTCCCCATCGAATACGATTAGCTTGTTGCCATCAGCACTAAAGACTGGCTGCGCATTGGGCGCAGATTTACAAAGAGCCAGCTCCCTAAATCCAAGAGATAGGTAGTCATCAAAATGTGTTGTACTTCCGTCGGGTCCTCGATGAGCGATTGCCTCAAGCATTGCATCCATTGCTTCATGTTTTGATGCGAAGTCTCCGGTAAATCCGACAAAACCACTCATGTAAATCCCTTCTGCTTGCTTGGTGGAGTACGTCCATGATTTGTAGGCGCGCAGCCTACCCAGTGAATACTTCTGCAAGTATACACTATTTCTGTGCCATTCCTGTTCCCGCTCACTCCCTTTGTAGCGCTTTTGCAGTGGCTTGCTTGCGCAACGACTTAGTTCTGTCGTATCATATTTGATTGTATGTTTTTTCGTGGTTGCGTTCTTTTCAAGATTGTTGCACAGACACTGAAATGGTCTGTCAGACAAGTTGAAGAAACGAACCACCTAACTCGGAGGTGAACTTTTGGCAGTTAAGATTCGTTTGGCGCGCCACGGTGCAAAGAAAGCACCATATTTTCGCGTTGTAGTTGCTGATTCGCGCATGCCGCGCAATGGGCGCTTTATTGAGATTGTTGGACGCTTTAACCCGCGGGCAAAGCCTCTTGATATTGAACTCGACACAGAAGCTGTTGATGCGTGGATTGCAAAGGGAGCGCAACCAACAGAGGCTGCTGCAAAGATTATCGCCATTGCAAAAGGCGAGAAAGAAAAAGCACCAGAAAAAGAAAAGATTTCAAAGCGTGCTGCAGCAAAGAAAGAGGCAGAAGAGCAGGCGGCCAAGGAAGCGGCCGAGAAGGCTGCTGCAGAGGCAGTAGCTGCTAAAGAAGCTGCAAAGGCAGAAGAGGCACCTGCAGAGGACGTTGCAGCAGACGCTGAGTCTACTGAAGAATCTACTAAAGAATCTAAAGAGGCATAATCAATGTCACGCGATGAAGATGCAAGCATAGAATCTCGTATCGAAGAGATGGTTCGCTACATCATTGATGGGTTGGTCGACAATCCTGATGATGTGCGAATTGACGCGAGCCTGGACGAAGGCCTACTGCGCGTCGTCGTACAAGCACATCCAGATGATGTTGGAAAGATTATTGGACGTGGTGGTCGCACTATCAAATCCATTCGTACGCTTGCTCGTGCATCTGTAGGTTCGCCTTCGATGCATGTAGATATTGATGTTGAAGGATAGTCAAAAAAGTAAACGCTTTGCGAGACTTGCGCACGTACTAAAGGCACACGGTAAAAACGGAGAGGTCAGCGTTCAGGCAGATAGCCCTGAGCAAAACGCTGTCTCTTCTGCAATTTTCAACAGTCTTGCAAGCAGCGAGCATCCTATTTGGATAGTGCCGCCTCCAACGAATAATCGCTGTCTGCACCTAAAATCTGTTCGTGGGGGCAGCAACGATGGCAGTAGCAGACTGATTGTGGGCTTCCATGAGATTGATAAGCGAACAGTGGCACGTGAGCTTGCGGGGCACCACATCTTAGTTGAGAGAAGCAAGGTGCCTGATGAGTTACTGAATCAACTTGATCAAGCACAAGTAATAGCAGAAGACATAGCAGCATCTGAGACTTATGGTTTAAACCTTGAAGTTCATAGTGATAGTCATGGACATCTGGGTACTGTAGCTGAAGTTATTGAAACGGGTGCTAACCTTGTTTGGGTTGTGCATGGTTCTGCCTATGGTGAAGTCCTGCTACCTGTGATTGACGATTGTGTTTTGTCAGTGGACGAGCAAGCAAACATAGCTACTGTTTATGTGATGGATGGTCTTATCGACAAGCCAGCAAAGCAGGATATGGTATGAGGATCGACGTCCTAAGCATCTTTCCTGCCATGTTTGATGGCGTGCTCAATGAATCAATTCTTAAAATTGCCCAACGGACGCACGCACTTGAATTTCATGCTCATGATTTGCGCGACTGGACTGATGATTTTCACCGCAGCGTAGATGACAGTCCGTACGGTGGAGGTGCTGGCATGGTTATGAAAGTCGAGCCGCTCGCATGCGCCATTGAAGCTATTACCGCAATGGATAGCTGTGATC
>WQVN01000023.1 GCA_009785795.1 Coriobacteriia bacterium | reverse complement strand
TCTGTAAGTGATGTATCTTGCAGTATTTCTTCTTGCAGACTCCCTCTTTGCTCAGAGACAAGCGGAAATACCGTATTTAGATCAAAGTTGTTTGTGTCTTGCTCAGTGCTGTCTTCTTGCGGTACATTTTCGATGAGAGAAGGGATATCAAGTGTTGGAAGTGAGAAGTTTGTGTCTTGATCTGGCTGAGCTTTAAGATCATTTGGTATCTCTATTGTTGCTGCTTGTCCAATCTCGAGCTCTCCAAAGCCAAAAGTAGCTGGAGCAGGACGCGCGATGCGACTGTTTCTGAGCCTGTTTACGCTGCGTACCGTATCTGCGGTGGCTTCTAAGGGAAAGGACACAAGTAGCATAAGGGATGCTAAGAATAGTGCTGAGGTGCGCTTGAGTGGAGACGTGGTCATTGTGTGCCTCCCATGACTGAATCTGTGCTTGCATCTGCATCCATGTCACTACTTACATCTGAGTCCATGCTTGCATCTAGTTCCTCGTCTGGACTAAGAGACATGTTGTTTTCTGGGTCTGCAAACTTTTCGTGAGCAGCAAGTGCAAGGGACATGTACCACAGCGCAAACAATGTAGAGAGAACTGTCGACACAGATACAAGAATAATTGACACTGCTGAAAGCTCAACTGTGTGGAAAAGCATGTCTGCAAAAACACTGAAAATAAGGTACTTGATGATGTATATGCCAGCTATCCAGACAAGCAGGACACCAAAGCTTTTGCCAAAGCCGTGAAGCTCAATCTTTTTTTCTTTAAGACATGCCGCAAGAAAAACATAGAAGATGGCTGCAACAATTACAGCAAGCAATCCACTTGCGTGATCTACGCCTGTCTTTGCAAATTCAAAGCGAGTAGGATCACCTGCAAACAGTAGTCTTGCTAAAAGACCAAGGGCAAGGCTTGTTACCGCAGTGACAAGCAAGATGCCTGCTGCGAGCACAACAAGCCTGAATGTAATTATTCTTTTACGAAGTGGTTTTGCTACCGAGAAAAGCGCATATAGGATTGCTGCAAAGCTAAGAATGGCAAGAACAAGCAGAACAATGGGTACAATGCCTAGCTCAAAGCCCGTATATGCATCTATTGCTTTGCCTGTGTGACGTAGCGCAAATACCGTAACTACTGAATAGATGAGAAGAGCAACTGCGGCAATGATACTCTCTTTTTTGTGCGCAGAAATTTGCGCAAGGGCAGATCTCGCGCATAAGAAGTCTCGCGGTTCTGTGTCTGCCTGGTCAAGATTGTGTGTTTCTTCTTGAACTTCACTTGTGACGTGTTCACTCATTAGCGTGCCGCCCTTGTTATCGTTACACGGTAGGTATGTGTATGCCTTCTGTCTTCTGAGGTGACTCTGATTTGCACGACCCTCGTTTGTCCTCTAGGTACACTCACTGAAAGTGATCTTGTGTTTCTGAAGTTTTGATTAGAAACGCGCATCGCTACTGTAGCTCTGGAACATCTTGTCACAGGTGCTATGCGCACCGTTTGAGTATTTGCACGAAGACTTACCTGATAGTTGAGCACATTGGGAGAAAAGGATCTGTTTATTGTTCCCGCACTTCGCGATATTCCTCTGAGACGTGCGTCATTTGACCTCCACTGAGCAAAGAGCGTTGTGTTACTTGTAATAACTGTTTGTGAAGTTACAGGACGTCTGCCAGCACGATCTAGTGTCCATCTGTGAAAGACACGATTTGTGCGCACTGGTCTTGGCAGGTTAGTTAGACGAGTACCTGCTCCTCTACTTTGAGCACTTATTGCACGTCCGCCCTGCGTGTCAAAGCGCAGAGTGACTGTTTGTCTTTGCCATCTTGCATGCAGTGTTGTATTTGCAGTGATAGTGCGATTTGTCTGTACGCGTGTACCACCACTTGCAGCCGTAAACCATCCCATAAAGGTATGGTGTGCGCGTCTGGGTGTTGGCAGCGTACCTACTGTTTGTCCCCAAGTGACAGTTCTGTTAGCTACTGCGGTTCCGCCATGTGTGTTAAAGGTAACCGTGTGTCTTCTTATTCGCCACTGTGCAAACAAGGTTTGATTTTGAGTGACGAGTGTATTGGTGTTTACAAAAGTACCACCGGTAGGAGTTGTAGACCATCCTAAAAAGTCATGACCTGCTCTTGTTGGCACAGGAAGCGTGCCAAAGCGATCCCCAAAGGTGCGTGTACGTGGAAGAATCGTATTTCCCCCACGCGAGTCAAAGGCTAGAGTAAACTCAGCGCGTGTCCAGCGTCCATACAGGGTAGTATCTTCATCTATCGCAAGTGGAGCGTTAACTAAGCTGCCTGCTGTTGGATGGGTAAACCAGCCAGTGAAGACATGTCCAAAGAACGTAGGTGTTGGAAGTTCTGTGAGTGCCGTGTTAAAGACAACTTCTATTGTTTCTGGATCACTACTATTTTGAGCATCAAGTGTAAGTGTGAATGTTGGGAGCTTTCGCCAAAGAATTTGATCTAGGTCAAGGAGGTCTGTATCTGAAATGGTAATAGGCACTGCATCATCTGGACTAAGCGCGCCATCAAAGAACTGGAGTGAAGCAGGAATGGCGTATCCTTCAGGTGCGAAGCCCAGATAGTAGGTACCCGCACTAAGTCCTGCAAAGAGAAAGCTACCATTGGATGCAGTTACTGTGGCATGTGCAGGAGTTAGGTCACCTGTATCAGTAAAGAGAAATACGTTAGCTGCGCTAAGCAGAAGTCCACTTGCCTCATCAACAAGTGTTCCTGTGATTCGAGAAGCAGGATGCAAAGTAGCGTTTACGTTCGTAAGATGCACTCCCGGAATGACTGTGATCGTGTTTGCCGTGTCAGGACTGTCTTGGTTGAGGTGGTAGCGCGTTACAAATATTCCTGCTGGATCTGAAAACTTGAGAATGTAGTTGCCTGGCAAAATGTGGTCAAATGAGTAGTCTCCCCAATCATCGGTATAGGTCTCATGTGTGGGGTACTCAAGAAATTCACTTGTGATTGGATTGGGGGCGTCTTCTAAGCAAAAGAGTCTTACGTTAATGCCAGGAAGAACGCTCAGATTATTGTCTGTAACAGTACCAGAAAGTGAGGTTGCGCGAATAAGGACGACGTTGTGGTTGTGGGAGTGTTGTGCAGGGAGAAGTGTAACAGGACCTGCTCTGGCTGGCACTAATCCGTCTATATAGTATAAATCTAAAAAGATGCCTTCTGGATCTGAGAAGTGCAGGTAGTACGTGCCCGCCTCTAGTGCTCCAAAAAAGTAAGTTCCGTCGTCTTCTGTAAGTGTTTGCGTGACGATTTCAAAGCAGTCCTCAGTGACAGGAGTTATGCGTCCTGGCCTGAGTCTTAAGAGAGATACCACAATATCTTCTACAGAACTTGCCGTAGAGTCAGTAACTGTTCCTGTGATGACTGAAGCAGGCTGTAGTTTTGCATCAATGTCTTCGGTGAGTGTACCTATGGCAAGGTTTAGTTCACTTGCTGCATTTATGGTGCTTACATCGTCATAGAACTGCGTTAAGTACATACCATCAGGACAAGCAAACTTAATGTAATAGGTATCTGCTTCAAGTCCTGTAAGCATGTAGGTGCCATCTGCTTCAGTCTCGGTACTGATGAGTGCAAAAGACGAACCCTCATAGGTAATGTATGCACTTACTATGATGTTTTCGAGCGGCAGGTCATTTTCGTCTGTAACCTCACCTGTAACCGTAGCACCTAAGGTAAGTGTTGTTGCGTTAAGTGTACGATGCTCATTTGGAGTGAGTGCTACTGTGGTAGCATCTTCAAAGATTTGCTCTTGATAATAATAAAGTGATGCATAGAGCGAGTTCAAATCGCGGTACGATATGCGATAGCTGCCTGGAAAAAGTGGTGAAAGAACATATATGCCACTTGCATCAGTAATCGTACTTACCTCTGGCACCCATTGTGTCTCAGAGCCTATCGTTACTTCTCTATATGCAGTAACCAGTATGTCTGAAAGTGGTGTTGGCGCATCGCTTTGTACCGTACCTGATATTTGCCCAAAGTCAAGTATGGGGCTTACGGTGAGTGTGTAGGTACCAGTGCAGGTACCGGTCTCACTTGATATGATGACGTGGTAGATACCTGAAAATGGTGCAATCAGCCTAAGCTCAAATGTATCTGCAACGCTGTTTGCACTATGTGAGTCTACAAGAATGTTGCCTGCATCATCTGTGATTAGGAAGAATGTATCAAATTCCCAGTTGCTGATGGCAAGGCTGTAAGCATCGCCCGCACTTAAATCAACTGTATAACTATTGAAGTAGCGATTGTTTCCTGCAATGTTTCCAAAGTGGGAAGGTGCTGCGCTGAAGAGTTCATTGTCTGCGCTTGCTGGGGGAACACCGAGGTTTTGCGTGGGAGCAGGCGGTAAAACGATTGTAGACGCAAGAGCAACTGCAGGAAGAAAGCTTACCGACAACATGAGGACTGAAAGTGCATATGCCAATGTACGCCTAGCGTATTTCGCTGTTGCCATTGTATTCCTTCCCTAAGCGGCAGCATGTACAAGACTGCTTAAGCTGAAGTTCTCCCTTTAGTAGCAATTATCCTGCTGTTGATTTTACTCCACAACATTACGTACGCGCAAGAAAATAATTGTAAAATTTGCAACAAGTTTGTGATGGTTGTTACAAATTCAGTAAATGTCCCGAATTGGGACATTTACTGAGCTTATGGCTTTATACTGACAAACTCTTATCATCAACTACTTGGCGAAGTTTTGGAGCAATAATAACAACAAGGGCAATCTTGAGCATATCTGGAATTATAAAAGGAAGTACGCCAATTCCAAATGCTGCTGAGATGCCCATCTGCGTCACGAACGCAAGCTGCAACATTCCTGCTGTAAACATTATTGTTGCACCAACAAGTAAGCCACCAACCAGCCACAAGTAGTATCTGAGCTTTTCTGTTTTTTGTGCTTGCTTCATAGCAAGACCTGCAATAAGGGCAAAAATTGGAAAGGACAGTAAAAAGCCTCCCGTTGGTCCCATAACAGCATGTAGTCCACCATTAAATCCAGCAAATACGGGGACACCAATTGCTCCCAATAACAGATAAATAATGACTGCAAAACTGCCACGACGTGCACCCAAAACAACACCCGCTAAAGGAATCGCAAAGGTCTGCAAAGTGAAGGGTACAGGCGGTATCGGCACAATAATTTGTGCCATAGCCGCAATGATTGCAACGAATAAGGCAATCAAGCACATATCGCGTACTGTCAATCGAAATAAATCTGTCATGGATATTCCTTCCTCCTTTACGATTGGATAACTATAGAGGAAGAATAGGGCTATTGTCAACTATATTTTAATTAATGGGTGACAATCTTGTCTTACATGTGTGGTCGGACGCTTACTTCGCCAGCACTTAGAGTAAGTACTTCCCCATCATCTGCCCGAACGATTAGTTGTCCTGCACTGTCAACATCAAGGGCGGTGGCTTCGAATTGCTCGTTCGCTTGCGTCACTAAAACTCGTTCATTCAGCATAAACATACGGCGCTTGTACTCTGCAAGCATTTCTTTCTCATCATCGTGTTCATCAGGACAGACAATACGATTTACGATTTCTGCAATTAGGTGATTTCGGCTTGTTGGAGAAACAGTATCTGCAAAGATTGTTCCCACAATCTCACGCAGGTCATCAGGAACATCCTCATCACTTGGCCTATTGAAGTTTATACCAATTCCAACAACGATCCACTGAGTTGTGCCACTTTCAAAGTCCATAACGCCCTCTGTCAAAATGCCACATATTTTCTTGCCATCGATGAAGATGTCATTCACCCACTTGATTAGTGGCCTCTTATCAGAAATTGCCTCAATAGACTCGCACACAGACACCGCAGTTGATGCAGTAATTAAAGTTGGTGTATCGAACTGTAGTTGTGCAGGATCAAGTATCAGGCTCATGTATATGCCTGTGCCAGAAGGCGAGTGAAAGGGTCTGCCATAGCGTCCTTTGCCTGATGTTTGATGGTCAGCAATTACCACTGTGCCATGAGCTACTCCCGACAGAGCCATCTCTTTTGCCATTTGATTAGTAGAATCAAGGCATTCATGCACAAATATCTGTCTGGCGTATTCTTCATTTACTAGATATGGCAATATGCCTGCAGCAGACAAAATATCATTATCTTTACTTAAGCAATATCCCTTATTGGATACTGCAGTAATTGCGTATCCATCATTTTCGAGTTCTTTAATTGCCTTCCATACTGCATTGCGACTTACCTGAAGCTTGTCAGCAATAGACTGACCAGATACGGACTGCCCTCGACTGCCTTCAAGCAATTCTAAGATGCGTTCTTTTGTATGTGACATCTACGTATCTTTACTTTGTTGTTCGCGCTGCACAATAAGTTCTGCACGTTCTGCGCGCATCTCATCTACCGACAGTAGCTCTGCGGTCTCTTTGGCAATCATTGATAGTTTTGCTGGTATATCTATCCTCTGTGGACACTTGGGAGTGCACATTCTGCAATCAATACAGAATTTTGCCTGTGCTCGCTCGCCTATCGCTTTTAGTCCCATCTTGTAGGCAAAGGCTGCGCCTGATACCTTGTACTGATTGTAGGCTCCAAAGACACGTGCAATGTCTATACCATACATGCAGGGCATACAATATTTGCAATCCGTACATGGAATTGCTGCAGCAAGATTCGAGGTCTTGAGCGCCGCATCAAGCACAATTCCCTCATGCTCGCTCAGGGACAGGTCAGACTCCGCCATAGAAAAAGTTGCGACGTTGTCCTCTAGTTGATCCATGGCAGTCATGCCAGACAGTATACACACAACATTCTTCAGACCTCCCAAATAGCGGAATCCCCAGGATGCGGTCGACCTGTCTGGATGAATATCTGTCAATATTTCAGTTGCAGCAGGAGTCAGTTCAGCCAATCTGCCACCACGCATGGGCTCCATAACTATCACAGGTGTGTTTGCATCTGTCAACATTTGATAGGCTTGGCCTGCTTTTTGCAGTTCCCAATCCAGATAGTTTAGTTGCAGCTGCCCAAAATCCCAGCTGTGCGCTGCAATAATGCGCTCCAATTCATCAAGCGTTCCATGGAAGGAAAAGCCTAGGCGCTTGATAGCACCTGCTTTCTGCAAGTCGATTGCCCATTGCAGCAAGCCGTTTTCTAAGATGTGGTCAAGACGCTCACCGTCGAGTGCATGCATGAGATAAAAATCAATGTAGTCAGTGCGCAACTTTGCAAGCTGCTTTGCAAATAATGCATCAGCCTGAACAGGTGAATCGATTTCCCACACAGGCAGTTTTGTTGCCAGATAAAAGCTGTCACGATCATACCTATCAACCAAGGCAGTGCCGAGAAAGGACTCGGATTCTCCTTCATGATAGGGCCACGCCGTATCAAAATAATTGACGCCATGTTTCAGCGCATAGTCAATCATCTGGGTAGAAGCTGCCTGATCAATGTCTTCTACCCCATTGCGCTCAATTACTGGCAGGCGCATAATCCCAAAACCTAGCAAAGACAGCTTTTCACCCGTCGGCATTTCCCGATATATCATCAAGTTCCTTCCGCAGTACGCAAATCAAATTCAACTTTTGACATATTTAGAGCGTTCTAGGCATTCAGAGTCAAGGAGGCTTGCAAAATTCCAGTTGTGAAACGTAGTGACTACGTGAGCAACTGGAATTTTCAACCCGACGTCGAAATCTGGATGCCTAGTGCGCTCTAAAAGTGAGGAGTGAGCCCATAAGCGGGGTTCTGTTATCTCAAACGATCATTTATCTAGGACATATGTCACCATATGCCTCAAGCGGACTACCCGTGCGTCGCCCAGGACTGGCTTTACCGCACCTATATGCCCTTGCTTTGGATGGGGTTTACCCAGCCACATTGTCACCAATGTGCTGGTGCGCTCTTACCGCACCGTTTCAGCTTTTCTTAAAGCAATGTTACGTTCCCGGATGCTTTAAGAGTTTTCTTTTCTGTGGCACTTTCCGTCGCGTCACCGCGCCCTGCTGTTAGCAGGCATCCTGTCCTGTAAAGCCCCGACTTTCCTCACTGCAGCCATTCAGCCACAGCGCGATCGTTTGGCTTACTCCTCATATTAAATTGTAACAAATTAGGACTGAGACGCAGATATTTCCTCGATATCGGAACCATTCTTCTTTATTATTTTGCGACCTTTATCGTAAGCGATAATCAGAAGTGAAATTTCAATGCCAAAGGGAATGATGACAAATGCAGTTAGCGCAATTCGCTTCTGTGTAGAGTAGCCGATCTTGCTACACAGCTTGAAAATGCCAACTGCCTGCATAGCTGTCGTTATTAAATAAAAAATAATCGCAGCAGATGCTCCACCAACAACAAAGGGATTCTCGAAAATCTCAAGCATGGACTTACTCTGCCCCCTTATTGTCTGTAGGCAAGTCTTCTTCAGGTGATGACTGCCAGGGAGCATACAGAATCTTACTGGCATGCCTGTAATAATCAAGCAATGACAGTACGGTAAACAACACGGTAATCAGCATTACTGCCCATGCAATGAAATCAAAGGCTTGACCTGCAAACGACGCAGGATCAACACCAAAAACCATGGTGTGGTTCTTTACGATGAACAAAACAATTGCAATGCACTGCAACCAAGTCTTCACTTTTCCGTACATCGAAGAAGGAATCACGACACCTTGAGCAGATGCCACCATGCGCAAGCCACTGATAATGAATTCACGCGCAATAATGGTAAAAGCAATCCATGCAGGTAAGGTCCCTGCCTGAATCAGAGCAACCAAGGCTGCCGTAATCAGTAGCTTGTCTGCAAGAGGATCAATAAACATGCCAAAAGCAGTCACTTCTCCACGCTTGCGTGCAACGTATCCATCCAAGGCATCAGTCACCGCAATACCAATGAATACAATGGCTGCTATCCAGGGACGCAGCGAAAACATGAAGTCGGCATTATCAAACAGTAGTGGCCAGCTGGACAGAAACGCCACCAAGAACACGGGAATCGCCAATACGCGCATCAGGGTGATGCTATTAGCCAGTCCCAATTTTTCTGCTGATTTTTTCTCTGTGCTCATATCCCTGTTCTAGCGATCAGTCACAATGTTTGCCTCTAGGTCGTACAGTATAGCATCCTGAACAATCACTTCAATCATACTATTGGGTGGATTGGCAGCAATTAGGTCGTCAAAGCTTTCACCTGGTGTAGCTGCGATTCGAACAATGCCGTCAATATCAGGCGCTTGAAATGCACTGCGTCCCAGCAAGACTTGCTCTTCTGCATCATGGCCTTCAATTAACACCTCGAGACTTGTGTCGAGGTATCGTTGCATGCGCTCCCAACCAATGCTATCTGCAAGATCACGAATTTGCTGAGCACGTCCAATCCTGACTTCTTGGTCTAGCTGGTCAGGCAATTCTGCTGCCAAGGTTCCTTCTTCTGGCGAATACGGAAAGACACCCACATAGTCAAAATCATTGCGAACAATAAAGTCGCATAACTGGTCAAACTCTTCTCCTGTTTCACCAGGAAAGCCTGCAATAAGCGTTGTTCTAACGGTAAGATTTGGCATCATGCGACGCGCTTTTGCAAGCTGATATTCAAAATTTCCAGCATCTTTAGGATTTCTGCCCATGGCCTTAAGAATTCGAGGGGCGACATGCTGTAAGGGAACTTCTAAGTACGGCACGATTGCTGGATGCTTTGCCATAACGCCAATCAATTCATCGCTTAATCCTTCTGGCTGCAAATACATCAAGCGCAGGCGCTTTAATTGCGGGATTTCTGCAAGACTGCTGAGCAGGCTGATTAAGTTCGTTGGCACAGCAAGGTCTTTGCCATAGCGACCGATGTCCTGTGCAATGACAATGAGTTCGCGCGTACCTGCTATAAGCAGTTTTTGCGCCTGATTCAAGATATCTGCAGGCTCACGTGAGGTATACGGGCCGCGAATGCTGGGGATTGTACAAAAAGTACATTTCCTGTTGCAGCCATCAGCAATTCGCAGATATTCATAACTGCGCACCTTTTTTGCACGGTGTTTTGCATCAGACAAGTTTTCAGGCGATGGCTCACCCAGCAAGTTGTGCAGTGCTTGAACTAGTTCCTGTGTATCGCCGACCTTTACAAATGCTGCAACCTCTGGCATCTGTTCTGCGAGATCATCAGAATAGCGATTCACCATGCATCCCGCAACAATAACGGGAACTCCTAATTGAACTGAGTCCCTGTCATCAATTGTCCCCAGCGCATCAAAGATTGCTTCTATAGATGCTTCTGTTGCTTCTTGAATGAAGGAACAGGTGTTAACCACGATGGCATCTGCGTCTTGAATCTGCTCTGTTGTGTAGTACCCTGCGACTTCGCATGCACTGCACATTAGGTCAGTATCAACTTCATTTTTTGGACAACCCAAGGTGACAAACGCAACAGTAGATGTTTCGTACGACTTCAAAAAATCGCTCATGATTTATGCACCACTGGATCCAAAACCCGCATGCCCACGCACCGTATCATCAAGGTCACTGGAATCACGTTCCACTATATGTACCTGTGGCACTGCCTGAATGACAAGCTGTGCGATGCGGTCTCCTGACGATATCCTGATTGCAGTCTCTGGATCGCTATTATAGGCAATAACTTGAATTTCGCCACGATAATTACTGTCAATGAGTCCTGGAGTGTTGACCAGCGTAAGTCCTGTCTTTAGCGCATGTCCGCTGCGCGGCAAAACGAAGCCTGCGTATCCTGTAGGAATAGCAATTTTTATCCCTGTTGGAATCAGTACGCGCTGCAGGGACATAATTTCTACATCCTGCACACTGTACAAGTCCAGCTCCGCATCACCTATGCGGCCGTATTTTGGCAGCACTGCATCAGGATGGATACATGCCACTTCAAGATTAATTGCCGCAGCACAATTTTGTGTTCCGACAGTACCCGAATTGCCGTCACTGTCACACATTAAGACAATTCCGCCAGTTCGCCTGTAAATTCTTCAACACTTCGAAAATCTTTGTATACGCTTGCAAAGCGCACATAGGCAACAAAATCGAGATTCTTTAGGCGCAGCAGCACCATATCGCCCAATGTTGCTGATTCAACCTCAAAGCGAAATGAATTTTGCAGACTATCTTTAATGTCGCGAATCAGATAATCGATATCTTCACCAGAAATCGGGCGTTTTGCAGCAGCAACCATCAGTCCTCTGTGCAGTTTTTGATGGTCAAATGGCTCACGAGTGCCATCTCGCTTGATTACAATTAGTGGTTGTTCCTCGCGGCGCTCATAGGTTGTAAAACGTGTTTCACAGCCCAAACATTCACGACGTCTGCGAATCGCATCTTGCGCTTCGCTGACCCTAGAGTCAATAACCTTGCTATCATCAAGTCCGCATTTAGGACAATTCACATTATTCCCCTGTCTGTATAGTCTGATAATAACTATACAGCACTATCTTGGGGCAAGGAAACAATATCTGGAATAGTGATGGAAGCTAGCTGGTGACCCTTACGTGATCTCCTGTGATTTCCTTGATAGTAGCCGTTGGATGTATTACCAATCTGCCACTACAGTCCAATTTGTCGATGACACAATTCTCGCCAATCATTATGTCGTGGCCATTTACTACTTTTGCCGTTACTTCTGTTAGCTCAATCGTCGTAGCCTCGATAGTGCCAACTTTCGAAAATCTACTTGCAAGCCACTTCATCAGGATGCTTGTCTGTGACTTAATAATGACTTTTTCGCCAACAATCTCACTCGCATTAATGTAGCCCTCTGCATCAATTAAGTCTGCGTTAATTTCGCCACTTCCCAAACAAGTGATTATGCCACGGCAACGAATTTCATTTGCTTCAAGCTTTGAGCTTGTCAGCTTTCTGCCCACGTTTAAGTAGCCATCAACATCAATGCGCTCTGTGCGCATATTGCCCTTGATATTGGCAATACCATCACAATCAAAAGTGCCTGCGTCAAGATTTTTATCGCAGTTCAAAATTCCTGCAATCTCCAAAATTTGTGCGCTCAAATTCCCACTGCAGTTACAAATGCCATCAATCGTTAGGTGCTCATAAGTACCACCAGCAATGCTTAAAATTCCATCAAAGTCTGTCTTTTGCATGATTAATTATCCCCCTTCTGGGTTGTGATTTTTGCTACAAGGTCTGAGAGCGATGTCACATTGATTACAGTAACGTCATCACTAAAAGTGACTGGTTCATCATTATGTGAAATCACCAAGTACAGACTACCTTCTACTTCAGATCCTAATACGCCTCGTATTTCCTCTAAGCTGTGATCTTCCTTTAGGTCTACTATCGCCTCTATACGCTCAAGTATTTGATCCTTTGGAAAATAAGTTTCTTGTCCTGTGACAGCAGAGCGCTTGACGAACCACTCTTCGGGAATAAGTCGTTCACGCTTCCAGCGATACAGCTGCCCATAAGAAATGCCAGTGCGCTCAAGCAATTCCTTTTTTGAAATTTCATTCACAATTTGCTCCTCACTGAATTGGTATGCTTCATCAGTAGATGCTAGTGTAACAATGTTTTGTTACGTTCGTCAAGTCCTTTGTCACTTCAGAAAAAAGAGCAGACTCAATGTCTGCTCTTTTCCTTGCAAGAGATTCTTCGTTTCGCGCTTACGCACCATGCTCAGGAATGAGGTTAGAAATAAACGGTCATTCTTGCTACATGCGTATTACATTACAGTCACGAACCCCTCATTACGTGCTACACGCTTTACTTGGAGATGAGAGAGTTCTCCTATGATTGCACTTGTACTGTATTTAGCGCCTGCTCAATATCTGCGATTATATCCTTTGCGTCTTCAAGACCCACACTTATCCGTACCATTGTTGGACTAACGCCCGCTGTCGGTAACTGTTCATCCTTTAGCTGGCGATGTGTGCTTGACGCTGGATGCAAAACAATGGTGCGAGCATCGGCCACATGTGTTGCTATTCGTGCAACT
>WQVN01000022.1 GCA_009785795.1 Coriobacteriia bacterium | reverse complement strand
TAAAATCACCTGCAGGACGCAGGCGCATGTAGACCAAAAAGGCGAGCAGTGCGGCAAAGACTATCGAGAAGTGTGTCGATGTCGTCAGTACACGCCAACTGGTTTCAGCCTTGCGTACAATAATATGCCAGATCTCGATGATTCCACCCTGCGCGGCACTATCAACAGACCTAATCAGATGGGTCTGCCCACTGGTAAAATGATCAAGCGCCATGAATGCAAGCACAAAGGCAGCAATAGTCGCCAGTATCGCAAGTACGCTTTTCCAGGTAATTTTCTTATCATTTGCCAGTATCCAAAAGACACTGAAGCCTGCCACCGAAAAGGGTGTAAAACCATTGCTTGCACCCAGCAGTGGAGATGCCCCCACAAAGGTAATGAATACACCAACAATAGGGATTACCCATATTCTGATATGTTTCTCGAGTTTTGTATATCCTGCCTCGCGAACACTGTCCAATATTAAGGCAAAGCCTACAAATACTGATCCCATCAGTATTGCTGCGCCTTCATTGCCTATGCCATAAAAACGAAATGCGGCAATGGGAGAATATCCAAAGAAGCTCGCAAAGGATGCGGGAGCACCCAGCAACTGGTCACCTACGATAACCACAGTAGTCACCACTGAAATGAAGATCAGTGGCAAGCGAGAAGCAACAGGCACTAATGCATCATCGCCAGCTGATCTGCGCAGACGTTTCCCTCTGCGGCTATAGTCAAATATCCACAGTCCCACTGCAATAGCCCAGACTCCTGCCGTTGTTAGCGCAAACTGCGTTATTGCTTCTTGCGGAGTTGCTGGCCATCGATGTATTAAAAACATGAGCCAGCTTGCAACAGGGCCTGACAAGACTGCCAGTATTAGGGCATAAATCAATCCCTTTGCTCCACGCACTGTCAATGCATTTAAGCGCCTGTCTCCAAAAGTGACGACCAGGGCACCCAGCAGCAACACTACTACCGTGACGTAGATACAGGCAGTAATAACGTTAACTCGTGTTGCCTCAATCGAGATAGCAGTATCGCTCATGCGCATCAACAGATCCAGATGAACGTCACGTTGCTCTACAAGGGACGTCTGATATAGGGCCTTATCAGGGGGACTATATAGCGGCGGCAACCTATCAGCTACATACATCTCACAGCCGATAACATGTACAGGATGTGGCAATCCCATAATGCGCAGTATCGTCGCAGTAATATCACCTGCGATAACCAATCCCTCGCGATGTGTCGAATCCGAAGTTAGCAGTCCAGGCGTAATGTCTGGACCAGTAATGATGATTGGACCAAACCCTTCACGATCAAGCGTAATAGACCTCGTCGCCTGACTGGCAACAATAACTACCGCATCAGGGAATATGTCACGCACGTCTACATATATCGCATCGAGTGTTGCTAAGGAGTCTGTCCATTGCCTGTGTGCTACCTCTGGTGCTACTTCTGACGCAAACATGCGGGCACGATACCCATCCCCAGAATCAATAACAATGAGTCCTGGCTTGTCTGCATCCAGGCTACGACGTGCGGCAATAATTTCTGCACGCATGGTCTCAAGATCAGTACGTACACCATAGGGGGACTGTGCACTGTGCTCTAAAATTGCTTCATTGATTGTGCCGTAGCGCACCATGCCATCACGATTCATTGCAGCAATGGCAGCAGGACGTAGCTGTCGTGACGCATCGCCAGAATGTCCCATATCTGAACTGCCCAGTGCAACAGTCGCACCACCAGCATCCTCAATCAAGCTGCCCAGTGTGCCCGGAACAAAGACAAAGGGATTTCTGGCATTTGCTGCAATATTTCGCGGCAAGCCCAAATAGGCAATCTGATTATCACCCATATTGCCATCGAGATAGCGACTATATGCATCACTGACAAAGGCACCGCCAACCATGTCTCCTGCTTGAAATGCGGGTAAAGCCTGATGGGCAACGCGCGGCCAAGTACCCGCAGAAATGGTCAACGCTCCTTCTGCAAGCGAAGGTGCCCCGTCAGCCTCTTTCACGCGACTTCGCGCATTCAAATTGCCAATGGCTGCTTCCTCTAAAGCCTTCCACAGGCGCGGAGTTGTATCTGCATTAATGTCTTCCCACTGCAAGAAGGGTGCAAGCAGTAGGATAACCTGATTGTTTTTTGCCACATCACCTATAGTGCCAGTAGTGCCAGCAGCAGCATCGGCAGTGCGCGCAGCCTCATCCTCGAGAGCTGCCGCTATTTCTGGCATGCCGCAAATGTCAAGCTCTTCATCCTCTACAGCAATTGCAAATGGCACAGCAAGCAGTAATGGAAGCAGTATCACTGCGCACAGGAACATCGACAGCAGTCGCACAATACGTATCTTTTTCACTCTATTGAAATCCCTCAAATTCGAACAATGGTCAAGACGAAGTTCGATAAAAATTCTAGCACTAGTAGTCAGCAGCAGCAGGGCTACTATCCCAGTCTTTCATGAACTGTTGATATCTGCCCTCGATGACAGCCTGTCGTGCCTGGCGTGTCAAATCTAAAAGATAGTACAAATTGTGCTGCGATAACAGAATGGACGCCAGCATTTCTTTGTTCATTATTAGGTGGCGAATATAGGCACGTGAATAACTTGTACAGGTGTCACAGCGACAAAGTGCATCCACAGGTCCAAAATCTTTAGTAAATTTAGCGTTGCGCAAATTCAGGCGACCTTCGCTGGAAAATGCCGTACCCATACGAGCTGTGCGTGTCGGCAGCACACAGTCAAACATGTCAACTCCTGCAGCAATTGCATGCACCAAGGTTGTTGGATTGCCCACCCCCATCAAATAGCGTGGTTTATCTGCAGGTAAAGCTGCTGTTGTAGTTGCAAGAGTCTCAAACATTACATCGTGTGGCTCCCCCACACTATAACCACCAATGCCGTAGCCAGGAAAATCCATGTTGGTAAGTGCTGCTGCTGACTGCAAACGCAAATCAGCAAACATGCCTCCTTGCACAATGCCAAAGAGTGTCTGCACAGAATGACCGTCTGCTTGTCTTTGCACTTGCAATTGCTCATGCGCATCTTTACAGCGCTGTGCCCAATTGAGACTACGTCTTACCGCAGTTGCTACTGTTGTTTTCTCTGCAGGATATGGCGGACATTCGTCAAGCTGCATGATGATGTCTGCACCTAACAAGCTTTGTATATGCATGTTCTCTTCAGGAGTCCAAAAGTGCTTTGCGCCATCATAAATGGATTGAAATGTTACTCCATCATCCGTTATTTTTCGTGTATCTGCTAGCGAGAAAATCTGAAATCCCCCACTGTCAGTCAGAATAGTTTTATCCCAATTCATGAACGCATGCAGACCACCTGCTTCTGCGATTAACTCTGAGCCAGGTCGCATGGCCAGATGATAGGTATTTGCAAGCACGACCTGTGCACCCAGACTATCGAGCGCATCTGACTGCACTCCTTTAACGGTAGCTTTTGTGCCAACAGGCATAAACAGCGGAGTCTGAACCATGCCATGGGGAGTCTGCAAAGTAGTAGCTCTCGCGCCCACAGAATCAAGCGCATCAAGTGTGAAAGTGAAGTCAGTCATGACAAGAATTGTAGCACTCTCAAAATTGGAAATTTTAGGGCAAGAATGAAAAAGGCAGGTCGCCCTCGTCCAAGGCAACCTGCCAACATGAAGAAACGTATTGAAGCATATGCTCGGACAGTCAATCGTTCCTTCAGTCGGGTATAAGTATAGCAGCTTTCATGCACTTGGGAAGCCAAAAATTCCCAACGTCACAAATGTTACATATTTGTACAATTGGAAGCAGAATCTGCAGATTGCTTTCAGCCTCAATGCGTATCGTTCGAAGATAGGCTAACTCTCTGTTTCCTCGCCATGCTTTTGTTCAGGTCTGGGATTTTTTGATGAGTAGCTGGGTGTTGTAGCGCAATACGACGCGTAGCACTTTACGCGAATTCGCCTGGGAATGATGGGTGTGTACCTAGCCGTCGCATTCACCCCTACGGATTCAAATCCTTCAAGCACCCTTTCAGGTGGCGGAGGGGGTGGGATTAGCGTGCCTTTGCCTGCGGCAAACTCACTTCCCTCGCTTTGCTCGGGTCTGAATGCTCCTAGCCGTCGCATTCACCCCTACGGATTCAAATCCTTCAAGCACCCTTTCAGGTGGCGGAGGGGGTGGGATTTGAACCCACGTCACGGCTTGACACCGTGAAACGGTTTTCGAGACCGCCGCATTCAGCCACTCTGCCACCCCTCCGAATACGTGCGTACCGTTATTATCCTGGAGGTCTGGCGGTTCCGTTCGTTCCATTAGTATTAGGCGGCTTAGCAGCAGGTGTACCATTTTGGACAGATCCATTACTGCCATTTGCCGCAGCACCATTCGCAGCACTTACACCGTTGGCACCATTAGCAGTAGAACCATTTGAGCCGTTACCATTTGCCGCAGCTCCGTTGTCGCCATTGGCAGCTTCTGCAGCAACCTTTGCTTGGTGCAAGAAAATCTTATCCTCGTCGCTCCAGCGCTTACGTCTTGCATAAATCTGATAGGCCACCACAAGAAGGATCACAAGTAATAGTGCTGGCAAGCATACATTGCGCATGAAAGTCAGCGCACCATCTACAAATTGAGTTCTTTCAATCTCTTCTTCAGTCTCTGCAAAAGGATTGGGAAATGGGTCTGTCAAGCGTGCAGCTAGCAAATGGCGCCCATTGGTAGTCTCACTGGTACAGGTCGCCAGCAGTACTATTCTGTCATCAGTCGTTACACCAATATCACGTGTGTGCATTGATGTCTCGTCAATTTCTGCCAGGTATTCTACTTGTCTTTCTGGGTCGGTAATTGCAGGATTAAAAATACGCCAGTTGTAGCCACTGGTTTCCATAAAGGCAAAGAATTCCAGTCCATGATCTTCACCATTAAAAAACAAATTTCCCCACTTTCGAGTATCAAAGAATTCAGGATCAGTAAACAGATCCAAATTGCCAAACATGGCTCCTTGCTCCATATGATGACCATGAATAATGTGGTTGAAGTCCGTAAAATTCTTATCGTTTGCTATATCAAGATAAATCGCACCTGCAAGCGAAAACTCCCCTTTTGCATTATGATTTAAGTAATGATGATTATCTTCACCCTGCAATAGGGGAAAGTCGATATTGGTTCCATAGACCGTAATCCAGCCAAAGACATCAGGATTAATAGCGCGAAGCTCTTCAAAGGAAATCATGTCCTCGCCTGGCTTATAAATTTCGTACTGGTCAGGCATAGCACCACTAAGCATTTGATCAGAATCCCAGTAGGAATAGCCAGTAAATGCCAGGAAGGCTAGTATGATCGCAATGACTATTAGATCTATGAAGCTATCAGCAATTTTTATGCCGCGCGGAGTTTTGTAGGTATTCCCCACCGGAGCAGTTCTTGTAGTGTTTGCAACAGTATTCATGGGTGTTAATTATAGTGCCTTAACCCAATTCATTCAAATCGTATGGAGTTTCTTGATAGACGCAATAGTTCAACCAGTTGCTAAATAGTAAATTTGCATGAGCACGCCAACGCACCAATACTGGCTTTGTGGGGTCATCATCGACAAAATAATTCTGCGGAACTGCAATTTCGAGTCCTGCTGCTACATCACGGTCATACTCAAGTTTTAGCGTGTCTGCATCGTATTCGCTGTGTCCTGTAGCAAAGACGAGTCTTCCGTCAACGGATGCTGCCAAGTACAAACCAGCTTCCTCGGAATCTGCAAGAACTTCAATGCTGCGACGCGCTTCAACTGCTGCAGTATCAATTGTTGTATGACGGCTATGTGGCGCATAAAAGACGTCATCAAAGCCACGAGTCAGCTTGTTTTTAGAGTCACGCACACGATGTTCAAAGACACCAAATACTTTAGCATCAACAGGTTCTTTCTCGATTCCATAATAGTAATATAGTGCTGCCTGCGCTGCCCAACAAATACAAAATGTTGAAAAGACATTGGTGCGTGCCCACTCAAAGATTTGAACCAATTCGTCCCAGTAGTCCACACTGCCAAAGGGCATCTTCTCGACAGGTGCACCTGTAATTACAAGTCCATCCCATCGCTGCTCACGAGCCTGCTCGAAAGTCTGATAAAACGAGTCCAGATGTTGAGGATCAGTGTTTTTTGAACGATAGGATTTGGTACGTAAAAAAGCAACTTCAACCTGGAGCGGAGTATTGCCCAGAACACGCAATAGCTGCGTTTCTGTAGTAATCTTTGTGGGCATTAAATTTAGTATCAGTAAGCGCAAAGGGCGGATGTCTTGTGTCTGAGCGCGCTGCTCTGTCATGACAAAAACATTTTCGCGCGCGAGAGTACGTATCGCTGGCAATCCATCTTGAATTCTTACAGGCATGAGGTTGCTCCTCCAGATAGGTTATTTGACAGATATAGTGGGCAGACGTTAATCGTCTGCCCACTAAGTATAGCGACAGTCAATCAGTACTTAAATACATGTAACAAATTGTTACATGTATTTAATCTAATATACGCCTGTGCATTCTTTCAACAGTGACAAATTCAAACCCATCTTCTGTGAGCGTTTCAACTATTGCACGGGTAGCTTCTACCGTTTGACTGCGATCTCCGCCGCCATCATGCAATACTACTACCGCACCAGAGCGTGCATGCTCTATAACATGTTCTGCAATATAATCCGCGCCTGGACGTAACCAATCCCGTGGATCAATATTCCATAGCGCGACATTTAATTCTTCAGCAGCAAAGCGCTCAAAGACATCATTGTTAACTGCGCCATAGGGTGGACGTATCCATTTGGGTCGCACTCCTGATGCGTCCTCAATCAAATCCTGTGCTCTATTTATATCATCACGCAACGCACCATCGTTCAAGCTACGATAATCATCATGACTATGACTATGATTTGCAATTTGATGTCCTGCATCTACGATTTCGCGCGCAATTTCAGGATGCCGCGCTACCTGTGCTCCTGTGACAAAAAATGTTGCTTTTATGCCTACTTCTTCAAGCACCTCAAGAAGTGCTGGTGTATGTGTTGGATCTGGACCATCGTCATAAGTCAGGGCTATCAATTTGGGGTCATTCCCCTTATATGGTGAGAAGTGTACACCCATTGGCCGCATTTCATCGCGCACAAAAAGGTCTACCTCAATTCCCGATATCTCTCCGTATTGACGAATGCTGACACCAGGCTGTCCTGCATCAGCATGCCCCAGAGGACCAGAGCCACTGCGAGCAACAAGGGTTGGCTCAATTATATCTACTTCTTCTTCTGCGATATCTTCAACAATATCATCTCCGCGCACCACCGTAATAGTGAGTGCACTTCTAATTGAAGTATCAGCATCCATCGCATACGATTGATCTGCATCTGCAGTCTGAACCATAAAGGTTGGAGAATCGCCAGCGTGTGCTTCAAGCAAGCTGTCATCAACTGCAAGCAGATCGCCATACATAATTGAAGGATCAAGATGTTCTGCCGCAACCTCACCCACGGTAATTCCAAAGGGAACTTCCATCTCATTGCCCTCAAGAACAATGATTACGGGAGAACGCGGCAAAAGAGGTATCGCAACGACTGCAACAACAGCAACAATCACTGCCAAGATAGCAAAGGAGAGAAACAGGCGACGAGAGCGTCGTCTTGATTTCAGCTCTAGTTTACTTTTCTTGACGTATTGCGGCTTCAATTAAGTAATATTCTTCAGTTAAACACGGACATTTGCTAGGTTTTCTTTGCAGTGGAAGCCGTTGCACCTGCTGGACTTGCCTTACCTGTTGTTGTTTGAGGCACAGCAGCTGGAGCAGTACTCGCAGGTGCTGGTGCTGAAACATTTGCAGGTGTGGGAGCAGCTGCATTTGTAGCGTCGCCGTCTGCCGTACGACTGCGCACAGTATCAATACGATCTTTTAGTTGCGCAGTCGCATCGCCTGCATATCCTGAAGCTGAGGAATACAACTCTACTGCTCTATCGCGAACATTGTCACTCATAACATCAGCATTGTCCATATATGCCTGAGCTTTTTCCTTAATAAATGCACGCGTTTCAGCACCAGATTTTGGTGCAAATAGAATACCAATTGCGGCACCAATAATGCCACCAGCTAGAAATTTGCCACACTTAAACATGCTATTCTCCAATCTATATGTCTTTTAAGTATATTTGCAGTGCAGCAATCACTCTATAAGACTTTCACCGCACAACGACATCCTGATTACAGCCCGTTACCTTTGCTGTAAATGATAGCATAATAATAACAGTTGCTTTTTTCGCTCATGCATTACCTGTTACATGCGTCATATATAGGCAAGAAGTTTTGCACAGGTTCTCTCTATTTTGACTTTTCCTGATTGCGCGCTCGCTTCCTATCGGTCTCTTTCAGCAAGCGCTTACGCAAACGAATCGATTTAGGTGTTACCTCGACTAGTTCATCATCTTCAATGTATTCAAGTGCTTCTTCTAGGGTAAAGGCCATGGGAGGAGCAAGCAATATCTGCTTGTCAGCAGATGCCGCACGAATATTGGTCAGCTGCTTTGTCTTTGCAACATTTACCACCAAATCACCCGCACGTGAGGCCTCTCCAACAATCATGCCTTCATAGCATTGTTCTCCGGATCCCACAAACAGGGTGCCGCGCTGCTGTAGTGAATCCAGTGCGTATGCAACAGATTTATCAGAAGACATCGCAATCAGAGATCCATTTTGTCTGCCAGCAAGCGGACCGCGATAGGGCCCATACTCAGAAAAGGTATGGAACAAAATTGCTTCACCGCGCGTAGCATTGAGCAGGCGTGCACGTAAACCCATCATGCCGCGTGCAGGAATCTTAAACTGAAGATGTGTAATATCATCGCGCTGAATCATTTCGGTCATTTCGCCACCAGCTGACCCGAATATCTCAATTACCTTACCTGTGTATTCGCTTAATACATCTACTACAGCGAGTTCCACTGGCTCTGTGCGAGAACCATCGGACGCAGTTCCAAACACGACCTGTGGACGTCCAACCTGAAACTCGAATCCTTCGCGACGCATGGTCTCCATCAGTACCGACAAGTGCAAGACGCCACGACCTGCCACGTTCATTCCACGCTTATCTTCGGTCTCGGAAATCTGCATCGAGATGTTGGACTCTGCCTCGCGCAGCAGACGCTCCTTTAGCTGTCTGCCACCAACAATATCGCCCTCTTGTCCCACCAAGGGACTTGTAGAAGCTTCAAACACTACCGACATCGTTGGCTTTTCGACCTCAATTGGATCAACATCAACAGTCTGTCCAATGCTCGTATACAAATCTCCAATATCGCAATCTTCAACTCCTGCAATCGCGATGATGTCACCTGCACTTGCTTGGTCTGTTTCTTCGCGCCCCAATGCTTCAAAAACAAATAGGTGCTTTACTGTTGCCGTAAAGCTCTCGCCACTGTTTTTAATGACCTGTAATTTATCACCTTGCTGTACTGTCCCTGACGACAAGCGTCCAACACCAATACGACCCAAGTAGTTTGAGTAATCAACCTGACAAACCTGAAGTGCCACAGGTCCCTCTGGATCAACATCTGGCGCAGGGATACAACTGATAATTGCATCGAGCAGCGGTGTAAAGTCCATGTTTCCATCATCGGGCTCACGACGTGCATATCCATTAAGAGCACTGGTGTAAATCACAGGAAAATCTAACTGTTCGTCATTTGCGCCCAGGTCCATCATCAGCTCAAAGACCTCATCAAGAACTTCATGTGGACGTGCGCCTGGACGGTCAATCTTGTTGATAACCACCATGGGCTTCAAATGATTTTCAAGTGCCTTTCTCAATACAAATCGAGTCTGAGGCATAGGACCATCAAAGGCATCAACTATTAGCAGGCAGCCATCTGCCATGCGCAAGACGCGTTCTACTTCTCCGCCAAAGTCTGCATGTCCCGGCGTATCGATAACGTTAATCTTTACGTCACGATAGCGAATTGAAATGTTTTTTGCCAAGATAGTAATGCCGCGTTCGCGCTCTTGATCATTGCTGTCAAGAACGCGTTCTTCTACCTGCTGATTCTCTCGAAATACCCCTGCTGCTTGCAGCAGTCGATCGACCAGGGTTGTCTTGCCATGGTCAACATGGGCAATAATTGCGATATTTCGTACATGTTCTTGCTTCATAATGCGTATTTCACCTTTTCAGAAGACGTGGATTACCTCTCTGCAGAAAGCATGAGGTGTTTAATTGTGTCTATCTATTGTATACCTTGAAGTATCGAGCGCGCTATTTGTTTTGCCGCAGTAACGCTGACTGTTTGTGGAAAATACACATACTGCTTTAGAAAGTGCTCCTGCTCGTCACTAGGCAAAACAGATTGATGCAATTGACTCACTAACTGCGTTGCTGTTGCAAAAGATGTCTGTAGAAACTGTTGGCGCAGATCTATGTTGAGACCAACAGTACTATAATGCTCGACGTAGTCTGGAACAAAAAGCCACAGCGGTTTTCGCGCAACAGCCGCCTCGAATGCAACTCCGTGATAGTCAGTTATAACATGGTCAGCCATCACCAGCAGATCAAGCAAATCGACAATTGGATTGAAAATAAGGTGTGACGAATCAGGAATTAAGTGCTGAATGTCTGATTCCCAGTGATCCGCTTTGATAATTAAGGTTGCTTTAATGGATTCGACAGCCTCGAGCAATTGCGCAAAGTTGTCTGCCCA
This sequence comes from Coriobacteriia bacterium, assembly GCA_009785795.1. GTDB lineage: Bacteria > Actinomycetota > Coriobacteriia > WRKU01 > WQUG01 > WQVN01. Next base: position 2,364 of record WQVN01000022.1, on the reverse strand, counting down.
ATCTTTTTGCTGAACAGTCGTTTTGCGCACAGCGGGCACGTACAAGATGACGGGTGAACTCGCGAAGTATTTTCTATGCTCTGACATCAGCATGTCAATGCGATTCGTATCTGGCGAGCGCAGTACATCAATTCTGGGCAAAGGCAAAATCTGTATACGTGAACGTGAGGTGCGAAATGCATGGCGAAACACTTCACGCATTGGAGCACCTGCCACCAGAATCTCACTGTAATTTGCATGCATGCGTAAGGCACGTGCAAGACGCACATCCACACCTGCCACGGTATCGGCACACTGCCATTCAAAGTGTTCGATTTCTCCTAGGCTATGCCACATTTGAAGTACATATAAATCTTTGCGCTGCGAAAAGTAGCTCACCGCAGGCGTATAACTGTCGAGGACAACAGCAGAAGAATTGGCAATGTGCCACAATTCAACAATAGTTTGACGTGCTTTTCGTGCGGGACGACCTGTCAGAGCCGCATCTGCACTACATATCATTTTGATTTTTAAGCTGCGATCTTGTATGCTCAGCTCACTTTTTAACAAAGTGAAGTCAACTGTCGCAGCAGCACTCTGGCGACTAATAAAGGTGATTTTATGTTTGGGCGGACGCAGCAGCTTAATAATTGCATAAAAAACATTCGCTAGTGGTCGTAGTGCCTGAAAAGCAATCGTGGCAAAAGCTACTTTCACTTATTACCTGCGCTTATTTCTTTGTGCTGTAAGGACGATCCTCTTCAGGGCGAATAACCTGTGCAAGTGAAAGCTTCGCCAAATAATCATTAACCAGTACATCTAGTTCCTCGAGTGCTGTTTTGACCGAGCACGAATCTTCATTTTCGCACCATCCGTCTTCTTTTGAACAACGAGAGCAGATAGGCATCCCTTGACCAACAATGACAATATCGCGCATAGAGATATCTTTAGCATCTCGACTTAATTCTGCGCCACCACGCGCACCACGTGTAACCTTAATGAGTCCGTCATTTGCAAGATCGTAGGCAATTCTGCGTGCAAATTGGTAAGGGATGCTATCCCTTTCTGCAATTTCGCGTACAGAAATTGGTCCCTCTGAATCGTTCTCTGCAATAGTGCGCATAATTCTAATTGCATAATCTGTTCTACGAGTAATAAGCATAGCAAGTAAAGCCCTTCTAAAGTTTGGCATCCAGCCAACCGTAACGGTCTGGCACATCACGTAATCTGCTCATATGCGAGGGATTAACTACCATTCAGAATAGCACAAAAAATGCAGCTAAACTGCAATTGATATTACAAATGGACATTTTTTCAAGATAATTCTACTTACTTGTTCAACAAGCCGATAAATTTAGCAGGACATCGCGCTATTTTGAAAGCGCATAGTCAACAATTCGCAGTAATAAATCTGCAAATTCAATGCCCGCACACGCTGCAGCACGCGGAATCAAAGAGTTTTCTGTAAGCCCCGGCAAAGTGTTTGTCTCGAGCAAATAGGGCCTTCCATCACTCGCTAGACGAATGTCACTGCGAGAATAGCCATGACAGCCCAATACTTTATGTGCGCGTACTGCCAACTCTTGGCACGTGTGTGTCATTTCTGCATCAATACCTGCAGGCACGACAAAGTCAGACCCACCAACTGCGTATTTATTCTCAAAATGGTAGAAGCCATCTTTTGGCTTAATTTCGATAACGGGCAAAGCCTTTACATCACAGCTTGTACCACCCAGTACACCCACTGTAATTTCTTTGCCCTTGATACATTCTTCAATCAGGACTGACTGGATAGAGTGTCCACTATTCACGCATGTCTCGCCATTGCTCATCGCAAGCCTTAATGCCTGCGGAAAATCAGCTGCGCTATCAATCAGTGATACGCCAACGGAAGACCCTTCACTGTTGGGCTTTACCGCAAGATGCCTTGTCTTTAGCTGTTCAGTAATCTGCTGGTAGAGCGCGTCCATGTCCCCCTCTTGCAAGTTGCTCAAATCATCAGCAGAAAGTAGAACGCCACGCGGTGTGGGCAAAGCTGCCTGTTCATAGATTCCCTTACTTGCATGCTTGTCCATCGCGAGCGCACTTGCAAGTACTCCACTGCCTGTATAAGGTATGCCCAGAACTTCAAGAAGCCCCTGCATGGTGCCATCCTCACCGTATTTACCATGCAAGGCGTTAAAGACTAAATCTGGCGATGACTTGCGCAGCTCATCAATAAAATTCAGATCGGCAGCGTCATATGTGCTGACCTGGAATCCAGCTTCCACTAGTCCCTTGCTGCAATTTTCACCACTGCGCAGTGAAACTTCCCGCTCGGCTGAAATGCCACCCTGCAGTACAACTATTCTTATCTTTGCTGGATTTAACACGAATAATTACGGT
>WQVN01000021.1 GCA_009785795.1 Coriobacteriia bacterium | reverse complement strand
CAGCAGACCTCAACGAAATTGCAGAAGCAGCGAGCTGGGGAGTAGTGGCTGGTGTTACTACTAATCCAACCCTGTACTCGCGCATTGGTGGTAAGCTCGCTGATTTTCCTGCGCATATTCAACGCATTTGCGAATTATGCTCAGGACCAGTGTCTGCAGAAGCTGTTGGTACAACACGCACAGAAATCATTGCCGAGGGTGAGGAGCTGTCTGCACTCGCCCCTAACGTTGTAGTCAAAGTGCCCACGACTATTGAGGGGCTTGCAGCAACAAAGGCACTTGCAGAAAAGAATATTGATGTCAATATGACTCTATGCTTCAGTGTTCCTCAGGCGATTATGGCTGCGCGTGCGGGCGCGGCCTACATTTCACCTTTCGTGGGGCGCTTTGATGACATTAGTGATGATGGTCTCGCACAGCTTGAAAGCGTTGTGGCTGCCATTGCGAATTACGACTTCGATCAATCCGTAGAGATAATTGCTGCTTCAATCAGAAGCGCACATCATGTAACGCAGTCAGCACTTATGGGTGCCGATATTGCAACGGTACCCTTTGGCGTTTTGAAGAAACTTGTTGAGCATCCTCTAACTGATCGAGGACTGGCATCATTTGAGCAGGATTGGAAGAAGGTAGTCGAAGCATGAGTGCAAGACCACGAAAGAGAACCAGACGCAGCAGCGGAATGAATGATTCTGGTGGTGCAAAAAATTCCAAAAAAGGCAATTATAAAAAGCAGCACAAATCCAGCACTCCTGCTGGTGGCTTTCCTAAAGATTTTCAATCGCGTACTTCCCATGGTTCGCAGGCACCCAAAAAGACTCCCGCACCAGTACAAATAGATTTGCCTCCGGTGTTACCACAAGAAGAACTTGTAAAGTTAAAGGTTGCACAATTGCGTGAAATTGCAGATGAGCTGGGTGTTGAATTGCGCAAGTCGGCGATTCCAAAAGCAGAATTGGTTCAGCGTGTCCACGAAGGGTACCTAAGCCGTGTTGAAAAAGTTCGTGCAGAAGCTGAAGCTTCGACAGCGGCAGCAGAGATAGAGGCAGCGGCACTTGCAGAAGAGGCAGCAGCAGCGGAAACTGCCCGCAAGGCTGCCGAGTTGGTGCCTGTCGAGGGAATCCTTGACACACTGCCTGAAGGCTATGGCTTTTTGCGCACGACAAGTTATTTGGCGGGACAAAGCGATGTCTATGTTTCTGCTTCAATGATTAGGCGCAATCGCCTGCGTCGTGGAGATAAGGTGTTGGGCAAACAAGGTCGTCCTCCTCGCGAAAACGAGAAGTTTGCTGCACTGAAAGAAATTACAAGTGTCAATGGAGCGACGCTTGAAGAGATTGCAAATCGTGCACGCTTTAGCTCGTTGACTCCCGTATATCCTGACGAGCGTCTTGTGATGGAGCGCGGCGGTGGACGTGATTTTTCAGCGCGCACCATTGATTTGGTTGCACCAATTGGTAAGGGTCAGCGTGGCATGATTGTGAGTCCGCCAAAAGCAGGAAAGACCGAGATTCTTAAAGATATTGCAACGTCTATTCATGCAAATAATTCCGAAGTGCATTTAATGTGCTTATTGGTTGATGAGCGCCCTGAAGAAGTCACTGACATGCAGCGCTCAATTCATGGAGAGGTAATATCAAGCACCTTTGACATGCCCTCGGAAAATCATATTGCGGTAACTGAGCTGGTTCTAGAGCGCGCCAAGCGCTTGGTTGAGTGTGGGCGCGATGTCGTAATCTTGCTAGATTCCATCACTCGTCTCGCACGTGCCTACAATTTGGCAGCACCAGCATCGGGACGAATTTTATCTGGCGGTGTTGATAGTGCAGCATTGTATCCTCCAAAGAAGTTTTTTGGTGCAGCGCGCAATATTGAGGACGGTGGATCTTTGACTATTTTGGCGACAGCATTGATTGAAACTGGGTCAAAGATGGATGAGGTCATTTTTGAAGAATTCAAGGGTACGGGCAATATGGAACTGCGTCTAGACCGCGGACTTGCAGATCGTCGCATCTTCCCAGCAATTGACATCATTGCATCTGGTACGCGTAAAGAAGAATTGCTCTTGGACGCACATGAGGCGCCTTTGGTGTGGGGTGTACGTCGAATCTTGCACAATGTGGATCCAGAGCGATCAATGCAACAGCTGATAAATGGCTATAAGCAGACAGAGACTAATATGGACTTGCTTACCAAGATGGCTCGAAAGGCAGCACAGGCTGGCTCGGACGTAAGCTAAATGCTTGTGATACACTGGTACGTCGCTCTGCTGACATGGTCGGAAACCATGCGCTACGCATAGAGCACGCTAATAATAAGGAGCATGAATATAATGAGATCGGGAATTCACCCAGACTACAAGGTAACAAGCTACAGTTGTTCTTGCGGAAACGCCTTTGAGAGCAATTCGACAAAGGGTGGTGACGTTCGTGTAGAGCTTTGCAACAAGTGCCATCCCTTCTTTACGGGGACACAGAAATTTGTTGATACTGGTGGACGAGTACAGCGCTTTGCTGACAAATTTGGTGCTGCTGCTACGGCTACTCTCGAGAAGGAAAAAGCTGCCGCTGAGGCTCGTCGTAGTGCCGCAGAAAAGGAAGCTGCTGAAAAAGCTGCTGTACGTGAGAAAAGAGCTGCTGAAAAAGCTGCTCGTGCTGCAGAATTTGATAAAGCCGCTCCTGCAAAAGAGGAAACTTCAACAACAAAAGATGCACCTGCAGAGGAAGCTTCAGATGCAGCGAGCGAAGAGACTTCTGCTTCTTAAGCAGTGGCAAATTTCGCTCAATGCGCGTAAATTTACTTTTCAGTACTCCTGATCCAGAGCGAGCGATAGCTGCTGCTGCGCGTCTGTGCTATGCGCCAGTTGGAGGTGCCGAACTTCTTGACAGCATGTCAGATGAAGAAGTTGAAAAGATTTTGAAAATTTTGCTGACGAGTGGACACCTGTCGGCTCTTGAGCACGCATCTTACACCTTTGCCATTGATGGTGTGTCACGTGCGATGACTCATCAGTTGGTGCGGCATCGTCTGGCAAGCTATAATCAGCAATCACAACGCTATGTTCGCTACGAAGATGAACCAGAATTTATTATTCCGCCGCAAGTGCGTGCAGTGGGCGGGGAAGTAGAAGAATCATATGTGCGGCACTGCAAAAGCTCATTTGAGTCTTATCGCGATTTGATTGATAAGGGAGTAGCTGCAGAAGACGCACGCTATCTCTTGCCTAATGCGATGGAAACAAAAATTGTTGTGACTATGAATATGCGTGAACTATTACACTTCTTTGGATTGCGCTGCTGTCGTCGCGCTCAGTGGGAGATTCGGACAATCGCTAATCGCATGCTAGAACTTGTATTGCCCACTGCTCCCTACATCTTTGCTGATGCAGGAGCAGCTTGTCGCAGAACTTTTTGTCCTGAGGGCAGTATGACTTGCGGAATTCCTTTTCCGCGAGTTGATCGTTCTGAGTTATAGACAGGTAGTCAATTTATGAATTCGAAACACATTCCTGGCGATATGGGCACCGCAAATGATGTAGATGTGAGCAAAGATGCAGACACAGTAGTAGACAGTACTGGTCCTGAGAGCGCTCAGCTACTGGATAGTCAAGAAAAAATTTATCCCAAGACTACGCTTGGTGGACAAGCAGTGCTTGAAGGCGTCATGATGCGTGCGAAATATAACTGGGCTGTTGCTGCACGCGATGAACAAGGTGAAATTCATACGGAAGTACATCCTCTGAAGAGCGCAACATCAAGCAAGAAGTGGACAAAATTCCCCGTTATTCGAGGCATTGTTGCCTTAGGCTCAAGTCTTGCCTTGGGCACAAAGGCACTTGCCATATCGGCACGTATTGCAGGGCTTGAAGAAGAGGAAGAAGGACAAGAAGGTGGCGAGCGCGAATCAGTCATGACTGGTGGCGTGATTGCAAGTTCCATTGTGATGGGAATAGCTCTTGCCGTAGTGATTTTTATCTTGTTGCCAGCTTTTGTGACACAACTGGTTATGGGTCCAGCAACTGAAAGCCGTTTTTTATGGAATGCATTTGATGGTTTGATGCGTGTAGCCATTTTCTTTGGATATGTTTATGCAATCAGCCGCATCTCAGACATCAGACGCGTCTTTCGTTATCATGGGGCAGAACACAAAGTAATTTATGCTGTTGAAAACGGTGACCCTCTTACCGTAGAGTCGGCACGTAAGTACCAAACTTTGCATACACGATGCGGAACAGCTTTCTTAATTATGGTTATGGTGCTTGCAATTTTGGTATTTTCGCTTGTTCCGATTAATGCCATGGTCACTGCTTGGGGAATTACCAACACTTTTGCTGTGCTGGGAATTCGAATTGTTTCGCGTTTGATGTTGCTGCCTCTTGTTGCAGGCCTTGCCTATGAAGTAACGGTAAAATGGGCTGCTCCGCGCACGCATCTCGCAATAGTAAAGATATTGATGTGGCCAGGTTTGCAAATGCAGCGCTTGACAACAGGTGAGCCAGATGATGACATGATTGAAGTTGCGATTGTGGCTGCCAAAACTGCCTTGGACGCTGACAGTGCTCAGGCATCTTCTGCTGCGAGTGCTGGATAGTGTTTTCTCTTTGGGTAGATAGAGCTAGTTACAGAGTTAATCATGTTTTATTGAGAGAATATTCTCCTCTCGTGCGGGAAATATCTGAAGTGCTATCAGCATTCAAAGAACAGTCATTTTTGATGCAAAACATTTGATAGAATTGCTAGCATGCTACTCGCGGTCGATATAGGGAATACCCAAACAGTTTTAGGGCTTTTTGAAGGGGCACAGCTTCGTTACACATGGCGTCTTGCCAGTGTTGCAAGTTGTACTGCCGACGAGCTGCGTGTAATCGTTTCGCAGCTCTTTGACGAAGCTGCAAAACAGCAATCGCCAGCGACAAGTTCCTATTCGTATGGACCTCCTCAGATTCCGGGGGCTCCTCTTGCCATGTCACACGGTATACAAATTGATCACGTGATTATCGCAAGTGTTGTTCCGTCTTTGACTTCTGCGTGGAAAGAACTTGCGCAATCGTTTCGCACTGTTAGCGTCACTCCTGCTGCGCCCTATACCGTTCAGCATCAAACAACTACTATTCAAAGTGGATCTGTCACCTTGCGCTCTATCGAACCCATTATTGTGGGTGCTGAACACACAAACGGTCTTGTAGCGCATCTGGAAAATCCCGCAGAAGCTGGAGCAGATCGCATTGCCAATGCGGTGGCTGTTACTGCATTATATGGCGCGCCTGCAATTGTGCTTGATTTTGGTACGGCAACTAATATTGATGTTGTTGATAGCGCTGGTCGCTATATTGGTGGCGTAATATCACCAGGAATACAGACCTCCGCTGATGCCTTGTTCGAGATGGCAGCACGCCTGCCCGCAATTGACCTGAAGCAGCCTGAGCCTGCGCAAATTTTAGGGACTACTACAAAGACGGCAGTTCAATCGGGGCTTCTGTATGGCGAATCAGCAAAAGTTGCTGGATTAATACATCATCTGCGAGATGAACGTCCTGAACTTGCTGCAAAAGATGTTCCTATTGTTGCGACAGGTGGCATGGCTCCTTTGGTTGTAGCGATGATTTCAGCAATAACTAATTATGACGAACACTTAACCCTGAAAGGCTTGCAAATTATTGCAGATGGGGGAGCACGCCCATGCGAGACATGATTCGCATTGGCAAGAAAGTTATATCACCTGACAAACTATTTGCCACCTTAAATGAAGTGCTGCAAGCTCGGGCACGTGGAGCGACACAAGCAGAGGCAGCGCGCGAAGTCGGCGTGTCTCGCAGCTTTATTTCAAATCTTGAGAGCCTAGGTGAAGTGCGTCATGGCGCACGTGTTGCTATGATTGCCTTTCCTGTTGCCAATGGGGAAGAGGTGCGTGCCTTAGCCGAGGAATTTTCACTTGATTTTGTGCTGACTTTTTCGCAAAGTGAGCGTTCACGTGCAGAATTGGGTGAGGCGCGTGATATGCTTAACCATCTGTTAGATACTTTAGTTGAACTGACTGACTATTCTACTGTCGTAGTGCTCGCAAGTGATTTGCGCATAAAGACTCTTAAGCGCATTCTAGATTCTGATGTAATTGGCATTGAATTGGGGAAGTCTCCGCTGAATGACGATGTCATTGTTGATATAGAGCAACTACGCTCTGTTGTGTCAGGAATTATTGAGAGTGTGCGTGACGAATATTCTGCTGGTCGCGCAAATGAACGCGAACGTGGTCGTCGCGTACGAAAGGCCTGGGATCAATTAAAGCGCCAGTAAATAGTGAAAAGGCACGCAATGTTGTGAGTATTTCCCTTGGCTCGTCTGCGCGAAATCATCAGTCAGAGGTTCAGCTGGGTGACCAACATTTTATTATTCGACGCGAAGGCACTGACGGTGATTTTGCCTTACTTAAGCAACGTCTGATAGAACTTGATGCGAATCCACAGGTTTGCGCAATTGGGTTAGGGGGCACTGACCTATTTCTTAATGCTGCAGGACGTACTTATCACATTCGCGAAATGAAGCCTCTTGTTCGTCTTGTAGAAAACAAGGCATTGGTTGACGGCTCAGGTCTTAAGGGTATCGTCGAAGCTGATACCATTCGCTATCTGTGTGATGCAGGTCTCAGATTTGCAGGAAAGCGAGCTTTGGTGACCTCTGCGGTAGATCGTTGGGGACTTGCAATGGCTCTTAATGAGGCTGGTGCAGATACCGATTATGGAGACTTGTACTACATCTTGGGGATTCGCGCTATACTTTCAAATGAAAGAATGTTGACGCGTGCGGTACGTCTACTGGGGCCAATTGCGGTACGCTTACCTTTCTCATGGCTATATCCTTCTGCCGCTGATCATAAATCGCAGACTGTTCGTCACCAGTGGACAGACAAGTTGTATCACAATTATGACATCGTAGCTGGTGACTATAAGTATGTCGCAAAGTATATGCCACCTGATTTGGATGATGTTTGGGTTATAACCAATACAACAACACCTAAAGATGTAGACTTTTTGCGCTCACGAGGGGTCAGCAAGCTGGTCACGACAACACCCCGTCTTGATGGACGCAGTTTGGGCACCAACGCAATGGAAGCCCTTCTCGTTGCTGCTGCAGGCAAAAAAGCAGCTCTTGCACCAGAACACTACTTGCAATTACTGGCAGAGTACAATCTGCACCCCAGCATCCAAGATTTATAATCAGGTCGACAGGCTCCCTATGATAAACTGGTTCTTCGCTTTAATTCGAGAGGGATTTATCTGTAATGAAAACATCTGACGCTGCTATGGCATGTCCTGACAATAAGACTGCTGCAGATCTTATGGCAATTTTGCCTGATACGGCGCAAGTGGTGGACGGCCATTTGCATATTGATGATGTGGACATGGTAGCGCTTGCACGTGAAGCAGGTACTGCAGTGTATGTTATGAGCGAACCTCATATTCGCAAGCAATTGCAGGATTACCGCAAGTGGATGAGCTATCACTGGGATGATGTTGATATTGTTTATGCGGGTAAGGCCTTTTTGTCAAAAGCAATGGCACGTCTTGTAGCAGACTGTGGATGCAGCTTGGACGTATCTAGTGGGGGAGAACTAGCCATTGCACGCGCAGCAGATTTTCCGCCAGAGCGTATTTATGCACATGGCAATAATAAAACAACTGCGGAGCTTGCTGAGTGTCTGGATGCAGGTATTGGCTATATTGTTGTTGACAGTTTTGAGGAACTTGATCGTATTTCGAAACTTGCAAGCCAACGCGGTATGGAGCAGACAGTTCTGCTGCGCATTACTCCGGGCATTGCAGCAGATACGCATGACTACATTCGAACGGGTGCCGAGGACTCTAAATTTGGCTTTGGTCTAAACCAGGGACTCGCATTGCGTGCAGTTCGCCGCGCACTTGAATTGCCAGGTATTACTTACGGTGGTCTGCACATGCATATCGGCTCACAGATTTACGCGTTACACTCTTTTGCCGCTGCCATCGAAGTTATGGTGGAATTCATGTTGCAAATTCGTGATGAGCTGGGCGTTGATACTTGTCTTCTAAATACTGGTGGTGGGCTAGGTGTTGCTTATGGCGTACCCGATGATCCAGCGACCATTAAAGATTATGGCAAGGTTGTTGTTGACGGCATAAAAGAAGCGTGCGAAGCACGTGGCTTGGCAACTCCTCGCATTGCGGTAGAACCAGGGCGAAGTGTTGTGGCAAATGCAGGTGTTACGCTTTACACCGTGGGAACCATCAAGGAAATTCCCAATATTCGGACCTATGTCAGTGTTGACGGTGGCATGACCGACAACATTCGTACCAGTTTATACCAAGCTCATTACGAAGCCTTTATTGCCAACAAGGCCGACCAGCCACGAAGCACACTCGCAACTATTGCAGGCAAGCACTGTGAGAGTGGTGACATTGTGGTGTCAAATGGACCACTGCAGTCAGCAGAGGTTGGCGACATACTATGTGTTCCTGCGACAGGTGCATACTGCCAGTCGTTAAGTAGTAACTATAACAAGCAAGTTAGGCCTGGAGTAATCTGGACTGCCGATGGTGCATGGCGGTGGGTTGTGCGTAGAGAAAGCTACGATGACTTGCTGCGCTGCGATGTGGGATAATCTGTTCACAGGAGCAAAAGTGACAGAAATGTCAAAAGCCATATGGTGAAAATTGAGAGGAGAACAACCATGAATTTACATTCACCAGATGTTCAAGTAACTGATAGCAACGAGGCACTTACTTACCTTAAAGAAGGAAATGCACGTTTTGTAGCTGATGCATGCATGCCTCGCGACACAAACAAGCAAGACCTTGCACTTACTGCAAATGCGCAAAAGCCTTTTGCAGCAATCTTGACCTGTGCTGATTCACGTACTTGCCCAGAGATTTTCTTTGACCAGAAGATTGGTGATCTCTTTGTACTGAGAAATGCAGGGAACGTAGCTGATGCATCAGTTTTAGGCTCACTTGAGTTTGCAGTTAAGCACCTGGGTGTTGCCGTTGTCGTCGTTGTTGGACACACCATGTGCGGTGCGGTACATACGTCTTATGACGGCGTAGAGGGTCTGTCATGCAACTTGCAGGCAATGCTTGATGGTTTACGTCCAAGTATTGCTGGTAGTGGTGGCAAAGAAGAGGCTGCACAAGACAACGTTCAAAACCAAGTAGACATCTTGGCTGCCAACGAAGTAATTGGCGCAGTTCCTGTTCTGGGTGCCTACTATGACATCGCGACTGGTGTAGTTGAATTTAACTAGGCACTAACGTAAATACTTGATAAATTAGCGACTAAGGTATAGCAGAAAGTAATCACTTTCTGCTATACTCGCTTGTTGGTAACGGGGTGTAGCGCAGTTTGGCAGCGCATCTGCTTTGGGAGCAGAGGGTCGCAGGTTCAAATCCTGCCACCCCGACCATTTTTTGGAACCATGAGGCAAGCACATTAGCCTACCATTGAAAGACTCGCGTAATTGCCACGCTTCGTCTTCCACTGGAAAGCTACTAGCACCCACCTCAAGGCTCCAAAACTTCTGGCACACGCATGCTGGAAGTCATACTTTGTTGTTACGGGCGGACGTAGTTCAATTGGTAGAGCATCAGCCTTCCAAGCTGATTGTTGCGAGTTCGAGTCTCGTCGTCCGCTCCATCTGTTGGTGCCTAAGCGTCGAGATTGAAAACTTGCGTGCTTAGCACGTGTCGTCCTCAATCTCAGCACTTATGCATCCAGCAAAGTACTAACTTTATTTATTTTTATGGTTATGCGCCCGTAGCTCAGCTGGATAGAGCGGCGGACTTCTAATCCGTAGGCCTGGGGTTCGAATCCCTACGGGCGCGCCACATTCTTGCAGGTCAGAGGCTTTATGCACTCTGACTTTTTGATTTCCATCCCCAGCTTTCGCCCCTTAGGGCGCAATTGGGATATGAGATTTAGTTCTTCTCAAGATAGGGAAGCAGCTTGCGTTACGATTGTATTACCTTGCGTTACAATTGCATTACCACATGCCCAAATGTGTCTAGCTGAGTGCAATTTAGGATAAAATTGAATCATGTTTAACATGCATCAAAGACACTTGATGCATGGGATTTTGAAGTATAAAAGCTTGAATAAAGCTAGTTTATAAATTTGCGCATTGTGAGGAAGTGATCGTCTCGTGCGATGGACGAGTGAATATATTGATGAATTTCGCATGGCTCACGTAGGGCTAGTGCGATTTTTTGTCCTGTGCTTAACTGTCATCAGTTTGTGCATTGCTCTTTTCTTTGTTGCAGTAAGTACGTATGCAACGTATGATGCTGCAGGCACTCTCGCCTCAGCTGAAAATTCTTTCAATCCATATCCGCATGAGATAGAAAGCTCTTCAACGGAATTATCCTTTTCGAATGGCTATTATTCGTATGGACAATCGATAGATCCCTACGTGCCGCATCTTGGCAATGGTGGTGATGGCACTGGCGAAGGCAGCGTATCCAATGCAAGCACACACAGCGAAAGTGGCTCTTACATTTCAATCGCACCGTTTAATGCAGTTGAGGTTGATGTATCGAATGCTGCAGAGCTTGCCACTCTTTTTCCTGGCGATGGCAATGATCTGATTATTACTCTTACTGATAGCTTTACTATGAGCGGCGTGCATACAATTGTTGATGGTAGAACCGTAGCTATCATTTCCGATGATGTGGGTATCGAGCGTGTATTGACCGCCGCTAATGGCACAAGGCACTTCAACGTGGCTCTAGGCGGCACGCTTATTCTGGGTGCAGATTCATCAAGCCCCACAACAGGCAGTAATAACTTTGCACTTGTGGGTGGCTCATTTACAGGTGCTGGCGGCAGCATAAATCTTGAATTCGGCATTATGGGCATGCCAGATACTGGCGGAACTCTCTACATGTATGGTGGCACCATGAGAGACAACCATGCCAGCACCATTGGTGGCGCTGTGCATATGGAAGATAACGCCAGATTTGAAATGTACGGTGGCACAATCATCAATAATACCGCTGCTTTGAGTGGCGGCGGTATAGCCAGTCAGAATAGTGCAACTGAAAGCGTATCGTTCACTATGTATAACGGTGAAATTTCTCACAATACTGCAACAGCAGCTACTGGGGACGCAAATGGCGGGGGAGGCATATTTCTACAGGGTAGCGGAACTGTCTTCGAGATGCACGATGGCACCATAAGTTACAATACAGCTCGCCAAGGTGGCGGTGTGCGCATTCACCAAACTTCAATTCCAAATAATAACAACTTCATCATGAACGGTGGAGAAATCACTCACAATACTGCAACGGCACCTGCAAGCACCGCTATGACAAATGTAGGTGGCGGTGGTGTGCACCTGGGCGCAGGCACTAGCCTTACCATGAATGATGGCACGATCTATCATAATTTTGCTGCTAGTGGTGCTGGAGTGATCAATGCCGCTCACACTACAACAGGTACAACCTTTATCATGAATGACGGAGAAATTATCTCCAATTTCGGAACAGGAACTAATAGTGCTAATGGCGGCGGCGGCGTATTTCTGCAAGGCTTTGGAACAACATTTACTATGAACGATGGCACCATCAGCCACAACGAGGGTCGCCTGGGTGGCGGTGTACGCATAATTCAAAGTGCTACAGGCAGTACTAATAGCTTCACTATGAATGGCGGAGAGATCTCCCATAACACTGCAACGGTACCCTTTTCAACATCATTTCATGGTGGCGGTGGAGTGCAAATTGGTGTGGGCACCATCTTTATCCTAAACGAGGGCATCATCAGCTATAATCAGGCGATTATGGGTGGCGGAGTATCCACCGACATGAGCACAACTCTTGCCTCAACCTTCATTATGAACGGTGGAGAAATCACCCAGAATACTGCAACGAGTCTCCACAATGGAGTTGTTGATATTAGAGCTATTGGCGGCGGAGGCGTTCTTATTCAGGGTGCAGGAAGTACCTTCACAATGAATGATGGAGAAATTACTCACAACAACGCTGCAGCACCAAATACAGGTACTGCTCTTGGCGGCGGCGGAGTACGCATACATGGTAGCGGAACTACCTTTGAGATGAATGATGGCATAATTGCCAACAATTTTGGTCATCAGGGTGGTGGCGTGCGCCTAACTCACGCTTCGGATTCTGCCAATAATTTCATTATGAATGACGGAGACATTTACCGCAATACTGCAACATTTGAAGTGTATGCTGGACAATCGCAGTTTGGCGGCGGCGGATTACACTTGGGCGTGAATACATCATTCACTATGAATGATGGCGCAATTACCTACAATCAAGCACCCAATGGTGGTGGAATAATCACGGCCCAATCTTCCTCAGGTGGAGCAATACTTGAAATGCATGATGGTGAAGTTTCTCACAATGCTGCCACAAGTAGCCATAACCACCATGGCGGCGGAGGCATATTCCTGCAAGGCACAGGAACTATTTTTGATATGTACGGCGGAATCGTGTATGGAAATCAAGCGCATCACGGTGGTGGAGTGCGCGTTGGAAATGGCTCAAACTCTAATGCTATTTTCAATATGTATAGTGGCAGAATTGAAAACAACTTTGCTGCCACAACAGGAACGGGTGGTGCTGGTGTTCACATGGGTTTTGATACTACCTTTAACATGCATAACAACAGCATTATCACCAACAATAGAACTAATGGTAATGGCGGTGGTGTAGGCACCAATTCGGATCCTGTTCGTGGATCAACAATCAATATAACTAATGGTGAGATATCTCATAATGTCTCACTGGGCAGTGCTGGCGGTGGCGGCATGTTTATACAGGGAGCAGCTACCGTGCTTACTATGTCGGGAGATACTACAATCAATGATAACAGTGCTACTCGGGGCGGTGGTGTGCACATACGCCAAGGCACTTTTGTTATGGAAAGTGGTACGATTACTGAAAATGATTCACTTGCCTCAGAGACTGGCGGTGGCGGTGTCTTTCTTTACGCTGGCAGTACGGCTCCTGCTGCAAAATTCTATATGGAAGGTGGCTCTATCAGTCACAACAACACCACGGGCAACGGTGGTGGTGTAGCCACTCATCATGTTGCTGCTACTCCTGGTATTCAGTTCATCATGTCTGGTGAAGCAGCAATTTATGAAAATAGGGCAGCAGGAACTCTGGGCGGCGGCGGCGTACTTTTACAAGGTGCCAATACCAATTTCGACATGGAGGGTGGCACAATTCACAAT
>WQVN01000020.1 GCA_009785795.1 Coriobacteriia bacterium | reverse complement strand
TGGAGCAGGGCGATATTGATCCTGAGCAATTCCAAGCAGACATGGAAGAACAAGCTTCTATCAGCCTGTGCAACGATCTTGCGCTGGAGGCACTCGTCCGCATGAAGAATCTTGATGTTGGCGATGACGAGATTGATGCAGAATTTGAAACTGCTGCAAAAGCTGAGGCTGCCACTGATGAAAAGTCAAAGGTTACCGCACATAGTCTGCGTGAACGCTGGGAAAAAAGTGGCATGATGACTAGGCTGCGCGATGACCTTGCACGCAGAAAGGCTATGAAGTGGTTGCGCGACAATGCAATAATCACTATCGAGGAAGAACTTGATGGCGATGAAGCAGATACTGGTACAGATGCAGATGCAGCCAAAAAGGCGGAGAAGAAAAAGAAGGATGACTAGCATGGAAGAAACACAAGCAAATCTGGTTCCCTTTGTTATAGAGCAGACGAGTCGCGGCGAGCGCAGTTTTGATATTTATTCGCGCCTTCTTAACGAACGTGTTGTATTTCTGACAGGTGCGGTTAATGAGGTCAGTGCGAGCCTGATTATTGCACAGATGTTGCATTTGGAAAGCGTTGATCCAACAAAGGACATTAATTTTTACATCAACTCGCCTGGTGGCTCGGTTGTTGATGGATTGGCGATTTATGACACTATGCAGTTCATCAAGCCTGATGTGTCCACAATTTGTGTGGGGCAGTGTGCGTCAATGGGCGCAGTTTTGCTGGCAGCAGGGCAGGCCGGCAAACGCTACGCTTTACCTCATTCTCGTGTGCTGATTCATCAGCCACATGGTGGAGCGCAAGGTCAGGCATCTGACATTGAGATTGCGGCGGCAGAGATCGTGCGCATGCGCAAAGAACTGAACGGTATTTTGGCGCGTCATACAGGGCAAACCATTAGACGCATTAATTCTGATACTGATCGTGACAACATCATGACTGCAAAAGCTGCTGTTGAATATGGTCTGGTAGATGCCGTCATAGAAAATCAGGCAAGTATTGCAAATGTAAAGAAAAAGGGCAAATAAGCAGTGAGTGACGATACGCACGGCAAAGAGCATCGCAGCAGTACTGACGACGGCGCATCGGATAGCAGGCACGATGATGATAGCTCAAAAGGTTTGCGACACGATATAGGACGCGATGCAGGGGATGTAGCTAAGGATTTGCCCGTCTGTTCATTTTGCGGCTGCAGTGCCGATCAGGCGCATCAGATGATGCAAAGTCCTGATGGTAGCCTAATGTGTGAGGATTGCATTGAGTTTACCAACGAGATTGTTAAGGGCTTACACGCAGCTGCTGTTGATGGCGTCTTTCGTGAAGAGGGAGAAGATGATTCGCTGCCATCACCTGTTCCTGGCAGTGAATTTACTGTTGAAACTTTGCCAACACCACACCAGTTGCATGATGCGCTGAATGATTATGTGGTGGGGCAGGAGCGTGCGAAAAAGATTCTATCAGTGGCGGTACACAATCACTATAAGCGTGTCATGATTGAAGCTCAAGAGGCGGAAGCGTTCATAGCAGATGGCACAGATCCTGACGAAGTTGAACTGGCAAAAAGCAACATTATGCTACTGGGACCAACAGGAACAGGCAAAACGCTGCTTGCAGAAACACTTGCACGCGTGTTGGATGTTCCTTTTGCCATTGCGGATGCGACTGTATTGACAGAGGCTGGCTATGTGGGGGAAGATGTCGAAAACATCTTACTAAAGCTGGTAACGGCAGCAGATGATGATATTGACCGCGCCCAAATAGGGATTATCTACATTGATGAAATTGACAAGGTAGCGCGCAAAGCAGAAAACTTATCAATTACGCGCGACGTATCGGGCGAGGGCGTCCAGCAAGCATTGCTTAAAATTCTTGAAGGAACTGTCGCCAATGTTCCGCCAAAGGGTGGACGTAAGCATCCTGATCAGCCACTGCTGAAAATCGATACAACAAATATTCTGTTCATAGTAGGTGGTGCCTTTGTGGGGCTTGAGAAAATCGTTGCAGATCGTATTGGTAAAAGTGGTGTTGGTTTTGCAGCAGAGATTAAACCCCAGGCAGATCAAACAGCAAGTGATTTATTCGAACAGGCTCAACCAGAGGACTTGAATAAGTTTGGCATCATTCCTGAATTCGTTGGTCGTGTACCAGTGATGACGGCGACACGTGATTTGGACTTGGATGATCTAGTGCATATACTGACCCAGCCAAAGAACGCACTGACAAAGCAATATGCCAGACTGTTTGCCCTTGAGGGGGTAGAGCTGACATTTGAATCTGATGCGCTTAAAGAAATTGCGCGCATGTCAAAAGAGCGTGGTACTGGCGCACGTGGTCTGCGTTCAATATGCGAGTCAGTGCTATTGGATGCTATGTATGATTTACCTAGCAGGAAAGACATTAGGAAAGTTACGGTTACTGCAGATGCTGTTAAGGGCAAAAAACCGCTTTTGTAATTTTGTCTAGTACGCTCTTGATTCGATCCAATCCTTAATCTGTGCGTTTATGTCCTTATCGCTTGCAGGTATTACCTTTTGATAACGCTCAAATGCTCCCTCGAGGCTCGAGAGGCGATTTGGCACGTGAGCTGCTTCAGGGGCTAATCTGCGTATGGCGCGCAGTAGCTCAAATCCTGTCATTTTGTTGTAGGGTGCAAGCAGGTCTTCTCCGTAAGGAATGTTCAGTAAGCCGCGCAACACATTTGGTCCAAACTTTGCCCAGTGTGCTGTCGATACTACCATCATGGGATTATCGCCACGGTGTTTTTCTGCGGTGTGCAGAGCGATGGCTGTATGTGGTTCAATCAGATAGTGGTAGTGCTTCCAGCAATCTTGAATAACATCTAAGGATGCTTGGTTGCCTGTGTAATCTGCAGCGAAATCACGTTGTATTAGCGCTAAGGTCTTTGCATCAATCTCAAAGATGCCATTTTCACGCAGCTGCTTCATCCATTCGCGCACGCGAGGTGCATCTGCCAGATAGTACAGTAGTCGCTCCAAATTGCTCGACACCAAGATGTCCATCGCAGGACTTGCAGTCATATGGAACTCGCGGTCACGAATATCATAGATGCCCGTATTGATAAAGTCTGCTAACACCTTGTTTTCGTTGCTGGCACAAATTAGGCGACCAATAGGTGCACCCATTTGTTTTGCGAGCCAGGCTGCCATGATATTGCCAAAGTTGCCTGTGGGCACGGCGATATCGAGCAGTTGTCCATCTGTTAGCTTGCCTGCAGCGCGCAGGTCAATGATCGCGCTAAAGTAGTAAATAATTTGTGGCATTAGACGGCCCCAGTTAATAGAGTTTGCGCTCGACAGCTGCAGATTGGTGTGTTCACGTAGCCATGCTTGCAAGTCCTCGTTGAAAAAGGCTTCTTTAACTGCACGCTGGCAATCATCAAAGTTTCCTTTGACACCATAGACACCCACGTTAGTGCCCAGGCTGCTGGTCATTTGTGTGCGCTGAACGTCAGACACGCCACCATCAGGATAAAAGACAATCAGATTTGTATGGCTGCGGTGGGCAAAGCCTGCAAGTGCTGCAGATCCTGTGTCACCGCTGGTTGCAACCAGAATCAATAAATCGCGCGATAAGCTGCCACTGGCCAAGCCGCGTTTTATCGAGAAAGAGAAAAAGCGTGGCATACATTGCAACGCCATGTCTTTAAAAGCAGAGGTTGGACCATGCCACAACTCCAGCATGTGAGTATTTGCATCCAGACTGACTACGGGCGCGATGCGATGGTCGTCAAACTGATTACCATAGGCCTTTTGCATCATACGTAGAGTATCATTTGCCTCAATATCGATGTTGAAGGCATTGTAGATGTAGGCACCGCGTTCTGCATAGTTAGAACTGCGGAGTGCATCCAGTTGCTTAAAATCAGAAAAATAGGGCAAGGTTTCTGGCAGATAGAGCCCGCCGCCATCTGCAATGCCGCGCAGTAAAACCTCTGAAAACGAAGGACGCGAGCTATCAAGCCCGCGTGTGTCAATGAATTTCATAGCCATAATATAGTCATTATATCAGAGCACGGCAGGCAGTCAGACTTGACGCCAGACTGCCTGCCGTGCTCTGAGGATTGCGATGGGCTTCTAAATTGGTCATGATTTCACTTTGGCAACGTAAGGTTCACGCAAGCGTTACGACTGAGAATGTATATCAGATTCGCCGTCACTGAAGATTATAATCATTGGTGACGGCATAGATGCAGTAGCGAGTAGCTTTGAAGATTCATACAGCCGCCAGTTTTCTGCAGCTTGTTTCACATCATATGTTTGCCTGGTGAAAGCTGTGCATAGCCGCCAATGCGTTTGCTTGAAATGCAATTTCGGAAGTAAGAAGGTGTATTATGCGCAAGGCAATTGATGGCATTAGCCATTCTCTGATTCATGTCTCTGGTCGTTCAGACAACCTTTCCTATTCCCGCACATTCGTGGTGATGCTCTGTATGCTTGTGACCTTTGTGGCCGCTTTACTATTAGTGGTGGCGGGATCAATTCCTGCTTATGCAGCAGAAGTTCCGACCATCCCCCTATCGCAAATCAAGGTTTCAGATCCCGATACCAGTGACTTGCTTGATCGCGTCAGTCCAACGACCATTGAAAATGGGCGCATTTGGACCGATAAATCAGTCAATGCAGATCAGGCGACTATTACTGATATTAATGGCAATAATTTAAAGGTCGTTGATGTTGCAGGTACGACTGATTTTGCAGTTACCCTATCAGCACTATCACAAGGATATTCTGTTCAAACAGTAACTACGCCCAGTGACGTAGTCTTTATTCTTGACGTTTCTGCCAGTATGTACATCTATAATCTGGGAAACAAAAGCCGTGCTGCAGTTATGGTTGATGCCTTGAATGGAGCGATTACTCAGCTAATGGCTGCAAATCCTAATAATCGTGTTGCTGTTGTCGCGTATGGTGGAGTGCGTACGGGCTCTCCCAGTCGTGGCATTGCTCGCGAGGTTACCGTACTGCCCCTTGGTCGTTACGAGATCATGGGCGATTACTTTACCATCAATGGGTCGACTATTCGTGTGAATTCACAGATTGTAGCAGCCAATCCTGCTGTGCCTGCAAGCTTCACCGTCGACGGTGGAACTCCCACACAGCTTGGCATCGCACGAGGTGCCGAGATATTGGCAAGCAATCCAGACACGGACTTTGTCGACCCCATTACTGGTAATACCTTTACGCGCAGACCAAACATTATCCTGTTAAGCGACGGTGAGCCTACTTTTGGCTGGACTGACTATACAATGAGTGGCGCTACTACGACGAACTTTGATCACGGTAATGGCGTGCCTGCTGATATGGGTGTTGATTTGCTGACCGTGCTTACGGCATCCTATTGGAAGAAACAGGTTAGTGAAAATTACTTTGGTGCAGGCTCTAGCAATGAAGCAACCTTTTACACCATTGGTGTTGGCGTTACGGGAATACATGCACAGACTGTGTTGAATCCCGAGCAATATGCACAGGGCAACAGTCAGAGTTACAGTGGAACAACGTATAACGCAAAAGAAGTACTGGATCAGTTTATAGCTAGTCCAAGTCCTGTTACTTTTCCTGCAATCGTAAATGCGCCTGATGGTGCATCTACTCTGAACCGCCAGCTTTTCACTATTGCAAATGATAGTCCAACAGACGGCTATATTACCAACTACTACTATGTAGACGGCTACTATCCTGCAGATGATGCAGCGGCATTAGGTGATGCCTTTGCAAATATTGCTCAAAATATCATTACCTCTGGTGGCTATGCAACAGATGTTGACAATACAAGCCCCAACTTTACGGGCAATGTAGTAATGAAAGATGTCATTGGCAAAGGATTTGAATTTGATCAAATCCAAGGATTCGTCTTTAATGATGCGATCTATGATGGTGCGAGCCTGGCGAATGATTTGGTCAACAATCAGGGTGGTGCTAACTGGAATGCCTATGTTGATATGTTGGTAAATCGTCTAGGCATATCGGCAGCAGATGCAGA
Organism: Coriobacteriia bacterium; assembly: GCA_009785795.1. Lineage (GTDB taxonomy): Bacteria > Actinomycetota > Coriobacteriia > WRKU01 > WQUG01 > WQVN01. Next base: position 7,391 of record WQVN01000020.1, on the reverse strand, counting down.
AGCTTTGATTCGCTCAAGCATTGCCAGTGGGAACTTATACTATCAGGACAGCAGCAATTTCAGCACAGAACTACGTTGGTATGCCGATACTGATTTAAACTATTTAGGTGCCTATTTTGACAGTGGCGGAGATGTTGCATCTGCGCCTAGTGATGCTACTTGCAGTGTGTCGCTATTCTCGATAGAGGGCAGTGTAACTGATCCTGTCTCGGGCAAATCGACAGACTTGATGTATCTATACTTCGAGGTAGTAACTGCGCTACAGGCAAAAACCTTCAATGCGCCACGGATTAATAATGCCGTGCAATTCAGATTGGAGCCTAACCAACAGGCAGTACTGTGGTACATTCCTGCGAGCTTGATCCCGCAACGTACGGTGAGTGAACAGTTTGCTGGCTCTGGCTCGACTGAAGTTGTGGGCGTTGAAATTGAAGAGGTTTCCCCTGTACGTGCTATTTTTACTCTAAGTCTGCGCTCAGATTTTGACCTGTCGTTGTTCTCTGATTCATATAAGATGACACATAGAAATGCGGGTCATGATGGCTATTACTTCTATACGAATGACTTCAACAGGATGCTTGATATAGACCCACTTAGAACTGTTGCTGCCTTTATTCCCAATGTTTCAAATCCTCACTATTATTTTACGGGTACTGCCGAAAGTGGGGGCAGGACTTGGCTGTATGTTCAATCTGGTAGTGAATTTGTGCTTGCAACCAGTCATCAGACAGGCGCACAGTACTTCACACAGGTTGAGTACTTTGACCAGACCGCTGGACCCAATTATTTGGTGACTACGTATGAACCAGTAGCTGCAACAATTCCTATTTCAGGTACGGACGGGCAGCCATATATTGCCTACGGTGTTCCTCGCATCAATAATCAGACCATAGGAAAGACGCAGAACATTACGGGCTCACTGCCTAATTCCTTTGAGGAAAATTCAGCACTAACAGGCATTGTGCAACAACATATGCTGGGCAACAATGGCCGTCTCGAAGTGCTGACTACTGCACTTGATGTTCAAAAGGTTTGGAAAGGTGATGGAGAAACTGAAGGAGTTTGGATAAAGCTTTATCGCAGGCAGGGCGAATCCACATTTTTTGACGTGCCAACTGCATGTGATCCACTCTATTTGGATGAAACAGTTGATTGGACGGGTGAATTTGTCGAACTGCCTCGCTATGTGCTGACACCAAATGCTCAAGGCAACCTGCCTTTAGTTGTCTATACGGTGCAAGAAGGTGATTATACAGATGGTGTCTTTACTCCATGGATTGGCACAGGTGGGGCAGAGGGTGACATCACAATCGAGATTGTTCAGCCAGAATGGCAACAAGATGCGGGCAACTGGACTGATGCTGTGGTGACCAATACGCGTAATGCGCCAGAGCCTCCCGATCCTCCTGATCCGCCAAATCCTCCAGGACCACCAGGTCCCCCTGGCCCACCCGGACCTCCAGGACCACCAAGCCCTCCAGGTCCCCCGGGTCCTCCTGGAGTACCAGGCTTGCCGGGACGACCAGGATCACCTGGATCTGGCAGTGCAGCATCACAGACAGCACCAGCACGTTCTACTGTTTACATGGGCAAGTTGGGTGAAGATGTCAACAATTTCTTCTTATGGACAGTGCTCCTAATGCTGACTCTGGTAGGTGCCACATTGGCATTGACTCAAAAACGAGGAGAAAAGAAGCCAGCAATAGTTGTTGGTCCTAAAGGGAATGGCTTAATGCCACCACTGGGCCCTACAAGGCATCGTCAACGCTAGCTAATAGATTTAGCAGGGCACGTTCATTGCGAGGACGTGCCCTGTGCAATTTATTGCTTGACATTTACACAACAAAGCATTTCAATGTGTGTCCAATTATGGTGCAATTCCTTTGACTATGTACTGCGTACTTCGCTTAGGGATGATGGCAATGCAGTAAGCGGGGAATGTGGGGGAATAGTATAATTGTTTATGCTTTCGCGCGGGTCTGTGGTTGCGCGTGGTGTAGTAATGAGCTACGTCAGGCTAGTTCAGGGCAGGTGCGGTCAAAAGAACCCACGTAAGCATGTTGCCCAAATGGGAATATGTGAGCATGGCGCGCCTTAGGGGTAAGTCGTACCGCCGTAATGAAAATTGTGGCGAGAGGGTTAGTCGTGAGATAACATCAAGCAAAAGCTCCTGTACGCGAGTGTGGGGTCAAAGACCAGGTCAGCCGTGCGAAAGCAAAAACACAGTTAATGCGTAGCGTGTCGCAGTCTGCAATATTGAATATTTTGGATATTGAGATGTAGCTTCTAATGTTGACAAGCGAATAAAATGCTGCTGTTGATATTAATAAATGAATATTTTACAAAAAAATTGCATTTTTACGAGATTTATGCCACAATACCTACCTTACCATGATTAGATGGACGTGCTCTGCTGTTTACGAAAGTGCGGCCATCACTGAAAAAGTGAAAGGTGTGAGTTTTATGTTGAAACGTTTGCTCTTAGTGGGCCTGATTGCACTGCTTGCTATGACTGCTGTGGCAGTTGTTGGCTGTGATGCTGCAGAAGAGGATATTGATGATGTCGAGGGTGCTGTCACGCGCGAGACTCATCCAGCACTTGCTGATGTAGTTGCAGGAGACGGTCTTACTCTGACTGTTGCGACTGATCCGTCCTACCCACCATTTCAAACAATGGCAGGTGGAGAAATAGTAGGCTTTGATATGGATCTGGTAAAGGCGATGGCAGACTATCTGGACGCCGAAGTAGAATTTGTATCTTATGGATGGGATGCATTACTGACAGCGCTGAGTGCTGATAGCAACACCTTTGACTTTGCTGCAAGTGCGATGACCATTACCGAAGAGCGCGCGGAAACAATTCTATTTTCGAATCCTTATTTCGTATCTGTTCAGGCACTTTCAGTTCGCGCAGATTCTGACATCACCTCAATGGATGACGTAGGTGAAGGCTTTAGAGTTGCCGTACAAAGAGGTACAACTGGTCATATCCACGCCACAGATCACCTTGAAGAGCTGGGTGTTGTGATTATGCCTTACGATGGCGGTACAGAGTGCTATCTTGCCCTAGCATCAGATGAAGTTGATGGCGTTATTATTGATATTCCTGTTGCGCTTAACCAGGCTGAAGAGAGCGATTTTGACTTTGATCTGCGGACTATTCCAATTCCAGATGCAGAGCCAGAGTACTTTGGCTTTTCAATGGGAATGAGCAGAACTGCTATTGCAGATGCAATCAATGAAGCACTTGCTGCGATTATTGAAAATGGAACCTATGCAGAAATCTACGCTCGCTGGATTGATGCAGATAATCCACCAGTTTTGCCGTAGTATTTAATCCATAGAGTCGTAAATGCGCCCGCTCTCTATCTATAGTATAGTAGTGGGCGCATTTTATATTCATAGTTTGGAGGTATTGGGGCAGTGAGTTCTCTGTTAGGCTCTACAAATATATTGAGCAATTTTGTTGAATGGTGGGAATCATTTGTGTTCATGCGCGTGTTTTTCTCGCCCACCGTAGCAGCAGAGGCTTTTCCTCTTGTTCTGCAGGGATTTCCCATAACTCTTACTCTGGGCTTTGTGGGTTTTGCACTGGCGATTCCCCTTGGCCTGATGCTTGCCTTTATGAAGATGAGCAAATTCGCACCACTACGTTGGATATCAACCTTCTACATTGACATCATTAGAGGAACTCCCTTACTGCTGCAAATTCTTGTAATCTACATGGGCCTTCCTTTGCTTCCTGCATTTCAAACCATGATGGAGCCATTTTCTGGCATCACCATGCTAGATGTGACCTTTTCTGCATGGTTTCGTGCCTTCCTTATCCTAGCGGCGAATTCTGCAGCTTATCTTGCAGAGATATTCAGAGCGGGAATTCAGTCCATTCCAAAAGGACAGATGGAGGCCGCACGCTCGCTGGGCATGAAGGCTCCTTCTGCAATGACTTTTGTCATCTTGCCACAGACTATCAGACGCATCTTGCCAACCTGTATGTCAGAATTTATTTTACTACTTAAAGATACGGCACTTTTTGCCATGGTTGCCATGGGAGAAGTTATGCTGCATGCGCGCATTGAGTCAGCCCGCGTGTTCAATATGACACCTCTGATGCTTGCTGCGGTGTTTTACCTTGTTGTAACCATTCCCGCAGGAAGAATTGTTGCCCGCCTTGAAAATAAGCTGGCAGAGCAAGACGAGGGTACCGCTGCTCGTGGAGGTCGTGATAAACGACCGCCGCGCTTGGACGTGTCTTCAACACACGTGGTTCCTCACAAAGAAAACGTCTTACGGGAAGTTAGGTAGTTCAAAGTGAGCAAAGCAATAGTGCAAATCAAAAACCTGAAAAAGGATTTCGGAGGAGAAGAAGTCCTCCACGATATTAATCTTGAAATCGATAAAGGTGACGTTGTCTGCATTTTGGGTCCTTCGGGCAGTGGCAAGTCGACCATGCTTCGCTGCATTAACCTGCTTGAGGTTCCAACATCTGGTGAGATTTGGGTAGATGGTACGCAGATTAATGCTAAGGGTACTGATATTAATAAGGAGCGTGAACAGCTGGGGATGGTCTTTCAGCAGTTCAACTTGTTTCCACATAAAACAGCACAAGGCAACGTTGAGTTGGCCTTGCGCAAGGTACGCAAATTAAGTAAAGAGAAAGCAAGTGACATTGCTGTAGAGCAGCTTGCGCGCGTAGGACTTGCTGATCGTGCAGATTTCTACCCCATTCAATTGTCGGGTGGTCAGCAGCAGCGCGTTGCTATTGCGCGTGCCTTGGCGATGGAGCCAAAGGTTATGCTGTTTGATGAAGTTACCAGTTCACTTGATCCAGAGCTGGTCCGTGACGTGCTTAACGTTATGCGCGATCTTGCGCAGGCTGGTATGACCATGATTGTTGTAACGCATGAAATGGGCTTTGCACGCGAGGTTGCAGACCGTGTCGTATTTATGGATGAAGGCGTAATCGTTGAAGAGGGTTCGCCAGAAGAAATCTTTGAAAATCCGCAGAATGAGAGGACACAGAATTTCCTGGGTCATCTGAATGAGCAGTAAGACTCCAGAACTACTGGCACCCGCAGGCAGTTTCGAATCCCTAAAGCTTGCGATTCAGTGCGGTGCCGACGCAGTGTACTGTGGTGGGGAAAGTTTTGGCTTGCGTCACAAGGCTGAGAATTTTTCAGTAACAGATTTGTGTCAGGCGGTAGAGTACGTCCATGCTCGCAGCAAGCGCATATATCTAACAGTAAATGCCCTCATGCATGAATCCGATCTTGCGTCGTTGCGCAGCTATCTGCAGATGGCGACAGATACTGGCGTGGATGCTTTTATCGTATCTGATTTAGGGGCGGCTGCCCTACTTAAAGAACTTGCCCCTGATGCAGTACTGCATGTCAGCACACAGGCAAGTGTGGCAAATTCCTTGAGTGCACAGACTTGGCATAATTTGGGAGCAAAACGCATTATTGCTGCACGCGAGCTATCTTTACGTGATTTGGTAGAGTTGCGCAAAAATATGCCTGCAAGCATGGAGCTAGAAGTTTTTGTTCATGGGGCACAGTGCATGGCAATAAGTGGCCGCTGCATTATTAGCAATTATTTGGCTGACCGTGAAGCCAATAAGGGACATTGTGCGCATAGCTGCCGCTGGTCGTATGAACTAGTGGAGAAAAAACGCCCCAATGAGTATCTGCCAGTCATTGAGGAAGATGGCTATACTTCCATTTTTAGTCCACAAGATCTGAACATGCTAGAGCACTTGGATGAATTAATGGCGGCAGGAATCAATAGCTTCAAAATCGAGGGTCGCACAAAAGGTGTGAATTACATTCAGACAGTAGTTACCGCATATCGCGCTGTATTAGATGGAGCACCTGTGAGCGATTATATTGAAAATGTTCGCGCACAGGCACTGCGCCCTCAGGGGACTGGCTTTTATTTTGACAGTCCTCGTCAAAACTACTATTAGAATGCTTGAGGCGTCCAATCTCTGTGTCGTTTGCAAAAATCTGCTTGCTCACGTAAAGCTGCTACGCTCCACAAACAGATTTTTACAAGCCTCCTTGACCTTGGACACCCCAAGCATTCTAGCTTAGGACGTTCTTGTGTTATTATGGGCGTGGATTTTACTAGCACGAAAGGGATTGTTATGAACATCATTTTGCTGGGTGCTCCAGGATCTGGAAAAGGCACGCAAGCTGCAAAACTTATTGAATTTTATAAACTTGTTCATATTGCGACAGGTGACATGTTGCGCGCAGAGGTGGCAGCAGGTACCGATTTAGGACGTAGTGCAAAGAAGTATATGGATGCAGGTGATCTTGTTCCTGACGATGTTCTCATCGGAATGATAGAAGAGCGCCTTGAAGAAGATGATGCAGATGCAGGATTCATTCTTGATGGTTTTCCGCGCTCAACTGCTCAGGCAATTGCTCTGGATGAGCAGCTTGCAGAATTATCACGCTCTCTTGATGTTGCAATATTGATTCAAATTGATCCAGAAGTTATTGTCAAGCGCATTTCTGCACGGAGAGCATGTCCAAAGTGCCGCAGAATAACTACTGCTGCAGAGGGGGAAATTTGCTGCATTTGTGCAGCAAAACTCGAGATTCGCGACGATGATCGTGAAGACATTGTGCGCAAACGTCTTGACGTGTATGAAAAAAGCACGGCTCCACTGATTGACTATTATCGTGGGAAGGGCATCCTGAAATCAATTCAGGGCGATCAGTCTGTCGATGCAGTCTGGCAAGATGTGCGTGTTGCGATTGACTCGTAAGCTACAGATGATGTGCTGTACGGTGTAACTCTGCGCTGCACGATATTAGTTCATGGCTAGATTTAAAAGACAAAACATTATAATCAAAACAGCGGATCAGATTGAGCAGATGCACTATGCTGGCACGATTGCCGCACGTGCACTGCGCGCTGCTTGTGCTGCAGCACAGCCAGGCATTACTACCGCAGAACTTGATGACATTGCTCAGACTACCATCATAGATGCAGGCGCGACACCAACTTTTTTAGGCTACGGAGGGTTTCCTGCAAGCATTTGTGCCAATATTAACAATGAAGTTATCCATGGGATTCCCAATAAGCGAGTAAAGCTGTGTCGTGGCGATATAGTGGCGATAGATGTTGGTGCGACTTTTGATGGCTGGATTGGTGATACCGCTAATACCGTTGCAGTGGGTGGCAGCACTGATCTGGAATCGCAGCGCCTGATTGACATAACCAGACAAGCACTGCATGCAGGCATTGAGCAATGTGTTCCAGGAAATCGCTTGGGCGACATTAGCGCAGCAATTGGCAATGTTGGTCGCAGTGCAGGATTGGGCATCTTGCAAGAATATGTGGGACACGGAATTGGACGCGCTCTGCACGAGGATCCCAGT
>WQVN01000019.1 GCA_009785795.1 Coriobacteriia bacterium | reverse complement strand
GACGAGGTTGACTCGATCCTGATTGACGAAGCAAGAACTCCGCTAATCATTTCAGGTGCGGGCGCAAAATCTGCAAGTACTTACAAGGACTTTGCAAAAGCCGTTGCAAAATTAAAAGAAGACGAAGATTTTGATTTGGACGAAGCGAAACGTACCTGTGCGCCAACGGAATCTGGCATTTCAAGGGTTGAGCGCATGTTGAGTATCGATGATATTTACATGGATCCTTCTGGTCAGATGGTTAATCACTTGCAGCAGGCCTTAAAAGCACAGTTCCTCTTTAAGCGCGATGTTGATTACATGGTGCAGGATGGCGAGGTTCTGATTGTTGATGAGTTTACTGGTCGTCCAATGGTGGGACGTCGTTACTCTGATGGCTTGCATCAGGCGATTGAAGCTAAGGAACGTGTCAGCATTCGTGAAGAAAATCAGACACTTGCGACCATCACACTGCAAAACTATTTCAGAATGTATGAAAAGCTTGCTGGAATGACAGGTACAGCACTTACTGAAGATAAAGAATTTCGTGAAATCTACAAACTTCCCGTTATGGCAATACCAACGAATATGCCCATGGTTCGCGAGGATCGCAATGATCTGGTCTACCGCGATGTTGAGACCAAGTACAATGCGGTTGCAGATCTTGTGGCAGAATGCAATGAGAAAGGGCAGCCTTGTCTGCTAGGTACAATCTCTATTGAGCACTCGGAGTATTTGTCCTTTTTGCTGAAGAAGCGCGGAATCAAGCACAATATTTTGAACGCAAAGCATCATGACAAAGAAGCTGTGATTGTTGCTCAGGCAGGTAGCTTGGGAGCCGTAACCATTGCAACCAATATGGCAGGTCGTGGCACTGACATCCTGTTGGGTGGAAATCCAGAAAAATTAGTTGATGAATATCTGCGTAAGGCAGGCATCGACCCGGAAGAAGCGAATGATGAGCAGCGAGAAGAGGCTTTTCAGGTAGCAAAGAAGCAGTGTGATGACGAGCGCGTCAAAGTTATTGATGCCGGCGGACTAGCTGTTATTGGTACCGAGCGTCACGATGCGCGTCGTATTGACAACCAGCTGCGTGGTCGTAGTGGACGTCAGGGCGATCCTGGCATGTCGCAATTCTATTTATCGCTTGAAGATGACCTGATGCGCTTGTTTGGAGGTGACCGCCTAGAACGTGTTACCGAGATGATGAAGACTGCCGATATGGATGATAACGTACCAGTTCCCGCGAAGTTTGTTTCAAAGCGAATCGAAGATGCTCAACATAAAGTTGAATTGATGAACTTTGCATCGCGTAAGCACGTACTGGAATATGACGATGTCATGAATAAACAGCGTGAAGTTATTTATGCAGAGCGCAAAAAAGTTCTTGATGGCAAAGATATTCATGATCAGGTTGATTTTGCTCTTGGCAAAATTACGGGTCTTGCAGTAAAAGAATATTGTGGAGATGAAAAATCAGATCCAGGTACTTGGGATATTGATGCTCTTGCTAAGTGGTATCAGGACTTTACGGGCATTCGAGCAGGCGATACAAAAAAAGCCCTCGCAAATGCAGGCAAGAGCAGTGAGGTCACTGATATTCTTGTCGATGCCGCACGGGCAAAATACTCTGAGAAAGAAGAGTTGTTGGGACCAGAGAATGTCCGCGATTTGGAGCGACAAGTGATGCTGCGTATTCTTGATACGCGCTGGATGAGTCACCTTGAAGAGATGGATTATCTAAAAGAGGGAATCGGTATGCGTGCCATGGGGCAGCGCGATCCAAAGGTTGAGTACAAAAATGATGCCTTTGAGATGTTTATCGGACTGGTGCAGTCAATTGACGAGGACTTTGTCAAAACTCTGATGCACATTAACGTTGTAGTTGCTCCGCAACAAGAAGAACCTTCATTCTTGCGTGGAGCAAGCTACTCAGCTCCTGCCGAGGGCGGCGGTGCTGTAATGGCACAAGCAGCAGAAGGTGCTACTGCGGGCATGGGTCCATCAAGTGGCGATATTAAGGCTGCAGCAACTGCTGCTGGCGGCGGACGCACAAAAACGGTTAAGAAGGATAAAGAAGATCCGTATGCAAACGTAGGACGTAATGATGTCTGTCCTTGTGGTTCAGGCAAAAAATATAAAAAGTGCCATGCATTGGTAGACTAGCTTTAGAATTTAGTAATCCTTGCTAGAGAATCGTTTGACAGAAATTGCGGCTTTGCGCGACCGCCAGATATACCTTGCCGGTCAGCTTGCAAGTGACGAGGTTCATGCAGAGCTTGCAATTCTTGAAAAGCGTAGCGCAGAACCTGATTTTTGGAACGATCAATCATCTGCTCAGGAAGTTATGAGTCGCGCTGCTGCTATCCGCGACAACATAGAAGCGTACGCACAATTGTCAAATGCGCTTGATGATCTTGAAGTTGCTCACGAACTTGCCTTTACAGAGGGCGATGCAGAGTTGAGCGCAGAGGTTGACGATGACTTGATTCGCATTGATGCACAGGCAACAGAATTGGAAATTCTTACTTGGTTTGACGATGAACTTGACAGTGAAGATGCGATCGTAACTATTAATCCGGGACAAGGCGGACTTGAGGCTCAGGACTGGACAGAAATGCTCTTTCGCATGTATCAGAAGTATGCGGACAGACGTAGCTGGAAGGTTACGATTCATGATGCAGTTCCTGGAGACGTAATTGGGCTCGACAGGGCAACATTTACTGTTTCTGGACGAAATGCTTATGGAATGTTGCGTAGCGAAGTGGGAACACATCGTCTAGTACGCATTAGTCCAACTGACATCAAAAAACGCAGACAAACAACCTTTGCAGGCGTGAGCGTGCTTCCTGTACTGCCAGATACTGTTGAGGTTGACCTAAAAGATGAGGATTTGCGCATCGATGTTTTTCGTGCAAGTGGCCCTGGCGGACAAAGCGTCAACACGACAGATTCAGCAGTGCGCATAACACATATTCCCACAGGCATTACAGTGTCGTGCCAAAATGAAAAATCTCAACTAAAAAACAAGGAGTCTGCATTTAAAATTTTGAAAGCGCGGCTTTTTGAGGAAGAAAAAGCCCGCAAGGCTGCAGAGCTTGAAGAGTTGCGTGGGCCAAAGACTGACATCACCTGGGGTTCACAAATTCGTAACTACGTTTTATATCCATTTCAGCTGGTCAAGGATGTTAGAACGGGCGTTGAAAAGGGCAATGTAGATGCTGTGCTTGACGGTGATTTAGATGAATTTGTTGTAGCGTATCATCAGTGGAGGGCAACACAATAGTCATGATGAATCTTCAGAAAAATTGTGTAGATAACAATAAGGCGATTAAGGCAGATTTGCATGTGCATACCGTAGGCTCAGGACATGGATTTTCAACAGTAAGTGAAAATGCTGAAGCAGCACTCGAAAAGGGAATGGAATTGATTGCTATTACTGATCATGGACCATCTATTCCGCAAGGTGCACACAATTGGTATTTTTGGAACCTGAGCCATGTTCCTGGTATTTATAAAGGACTTGTTATTTTGCGCGGTTGCGAGGCAAATCTTATTCCCGACAGCAGCAAGTATGAATCACGGTGGGGAATAGATGTTGCTGACATTGTTGCGCAAAGACTTGACTATGTAACCTTTGGCTTTCATCCTACTGTGGGCTTTGATGATAAAGACAGTGACAGAAATACTGATGCAGCAATACATGCCATGCAAAGTCCCTACGTAGATCAATTCAACCATCCAGGCAATTTAGCGGAATTTCCCTTTGATGTAGATGCAGTAATTGCTGCTGCGGTTGAAAATGATGTTGTCATAGAGCTCAACAACAGTTCTCAAAACCCCTTGGGTGCGCGCGCAGCAACAGGTGCTGCAGAAATTGATTTCGCACGCAAAGCATACAGTGCAGGTGCAAAGCTTGCCATAAATAGTGACGCACATCACGCGACAGGGATTGGCGTCATTGAACCCGCATTGAGCCGTGCAGCAGATGCAGGTATTCCAATTGACGCTTACATAAATATCGACAGCAATCGTGCACTTGAGCATATTCAAGGCAGGCGAGAACGCCCATTGCTTGCTGCAGCACTAGCACAGACGCAGAAAGAGATATAGGCATGAAAGACTTACCAAAAGTACATGGTGATACGGTAGAAATTTTGGAGGCAGCAGAGCCAACGACATCAGAGCGCTTGATTGCAGTAGTTGCATATTTTTTCTTTTTCCTGCCTATGATTTCGATTCCAAAGATGGGGATTTACAGTTATACCGATCAGTCAAATTTTGTGAAATATCATGCAGGTCAAAGCTTGATACTCTTTATTGCAAATCATGCCTTCATGCTTCTTTACGGCGTGGCTCTTTTAGTCCTGATGCAGTTTGACAACATTCCTGCTATTGTTTATCAGACGATGGCAGTAACGTGGGTATTTCCTGCCTTAATGCTGTTTGCAGGAATAAGAAACGCATCCATAGGAAATGAAAAGCCATTGCCCCTAATTGGAAAACTTCCCATTAAAGTATAATTTTTTCAAATCACCTCTTTACGCCTGCCCTGAATGTGATATCGTTGTAAGTGACCTTTAATCTAGTCCTGTGAGGCTGGTAAGGACACCTACATAGAAGCTGATATGCTGCCCAGCACACTAGATATAGTGTTTCTGCATGCAGAGTATCACGAATCCTGTTAGTTGCCCTTGCCGCTAGGTGTGGGCGATTTTTTCTTAAAGTGCGCAAATGCGGACTGTCGACAGGAGGGATGCTTGGATGGCTACCAATACAAGTGATGTTGTAAAAACAACCGTGATGACATCTGATGATGTTAAGCGATCTTTGATGCGTATTTCGCATGAAATTCTTGAAGCAAATGGAGGATCTGACAATGTAGCATTGGTGGGAATTGTAACTCACGGAAACAATGTTGCTTCTGCCATTGCAGATAATATTTATGCAATCGAAGGCACAAAAGTACCTGTTGGCACCCTTGACATCTCACTATATCGCGACGATATTGCCACAAAGCTTTCTCCTGTTTTACATAGAACGGACATCCCTTTTGACGTTTCGGATAAGACGATTGTGCTTGTGGATGATGTTCTATTCACGGGTCGCACGATTCGCGCAGCAATGGACGCGGTAATTGACTTTGGTAGACCACGAGCAATTCAATTGGCAGTATTAGTGGATCGCGGTCATCGCGAACTGCCTATTCGTGCAGACTTCGTAGGTAAAAACGTGCCTTCTGCAAGGACAGAACGTGTGCGTATTCGCCTCGAAGAAGTAGATGGTGTAACCAGTGTGGACATCTTGGGAAATGATGTAGGCACGGCACAAAATGCAAACAGTGCCTTGCAGCAAAGTGATATGTAGCGGGAGGTCTGTAAGATATGTCAATGATTACAAGTAGGCACTTGTTAAATATCGAAGATTTTACTAATGATGAAATCTATGCAGTGCTTGAAAATGCAAAGACTTTCAAAGAAGTCAACGAACGGCCGATTAAAAAGCTGCCAACGCTTCGCGGACGTACGATTGTAAATCTATTTCTAGAACCGTCAACACGCACGCGAGGATCCTTTGAGCTTGCGCAGAAGCGTCTATCTGCAGATAGCTTGAACTTTTCAGCATCAGCATCTGCGACTACAAAGGGCGAATCACTTATTGATACTGCTCAAACTTTTGATGCCATGAAGGTCGACATGGTGATTGTGCGTCACAAGTATGCGGGCACACCCTACATTTTGACGCAAAACATGGATGCACATATTGTAAATGGTGGTGATGGCATTAACGAACATCCCACACAGACCCTACTTGACTTGTTTACAATTCAAGAAAAGCTTGGTCGCATAGAAGGATTGACAGTTGGCATTGTGGGCGATATCGTGCACAGTCGCGTTGCAGGATCCTTAGCTCCTGCGCTTAAGAGACTGGGCGCACGTGTAATCTTTGTGGCTCCACCTGCGTATCAACCAGTAGTGCCTGAAGCATTGGGGGCAGAGGCTTCTTATGATTTTGACGCGATTTTGCCAGAGCTTGATGTCGTGTGCCTATTGCGTATTCAAGGAGAGCGCGCTCAGGGCTTAAGTGTTCCGTCAATTAGAGAATATGCTTCACTGTATGGACTAAATGCTGCTAGAGCGAATACCCTAATGCGTAAAGACGCGATTGTTCTACATCCAGGTCCCATGAATCGTGGGGTTGAAATCACTCCTGATGTTATTGCTGATCCGCGCACGTATGTATTGGATCAAGTAAATGCAGGAGTTGCTGTTCGTATGGCAGTCATGTACATGATGTTGGGAGGAGACGCTGATGAGTAAAATATTGTTAAAGGGTGCACGCGTCGTTGACCCCGCAGTCAAGCTGGATAAAATTGCAGATGTATTGGTGCAGCGTGGACGAATTGCATGTGTTTGTCCTGCAGGTGACTGTGCTGATGTTTGTGCAGATACGACAGTTATTGATTGTAGTGGAAAGATTCTGGTTCCTGGATTGGTTGACCTGCATGTTCATTTGCGTGAGCCAGGTTTTGAGTATCGTGAGGATATTGCCAGTGGTACACATGCAGCAGCACATGGTGGCTTTACTGCAATTGGTGCTATGGCAAACACGAACCCTGTGATTGATACAGGTGCAACGGTAAAATTTGCGCTAGACAAAGCAGCAGAGGTTGGCTGTGTGCGTGTCTATCAGTACGGTGCACTAACTAAGGGTCTTGCAGGCACGCAACTTGCAGAAATGGCCGACATGCATCGTAGCGGCGCTGTTGCGTTCAGTGATGATGGTATGGGAATTCAAAACCCGCAATTAATGCGTCGTGCGATGGAATACGTTCACATATTTGACGGATTAATCATTGCACATTGCGAAGATGAGGATTTAGTAGATGGAGGAGTTGTTCACGAAGGGCTCGTTGCGACTCGATTGGGGGTGGCAGGGCAAGCCTCGCTGTCTGAAGCACTTGCCGTACATCGCGATATCGAGCTTGCGCGTCTCACAGGCACGCGCTTGCATATTGCACATGTGTCAGCTGCTGCATCAATAGATGCGATACGTGCAGCAAAGGCGGCAGGGGATATCCGTTTGACCGCAGAGGTAACACCACACCACCTATTTATGAATGAAGATGACCTTGATTTAACCTACAATACAAATCTCAAGATGAATCCGCCGTTGCGCAGTGAAACAGATAGAGCGGCGCTGCTTGAGGCCTTGCTGGATGGCACGATTGATACAATTGCCACAGATCATGCACCTCATGCCCCACAAGAAAAAGAACTTGAGTTCGAACTTGCAAATTTTGGAACAACAGGGCTTGAGACCGCGCTATCTGCAGTGATTACGCACTTGGTATTGCCAGGCATAATGGATTGGGCGACTTTAGTTGATCGCATGAGCCACAGACCGCGAGCAATTCTGGGAATTGAGCCAGTGACAATTGCAAAAGGCTCGACTGCTGACATCACGATAGTTGACCCCGAAGCAGAAATTGTTGTCACGAAAGATTGGTTGGTTGGGAAAGGTAAAAACTCAGCATTTTTAGGCAAAACTCTTACAGGTGTGGCAAGTGAGGTAATAGTTGACGGAACGTTGGTATTACGGGGCGGAGAGATTATATGAAAAGTGACAAAAGTGCAAAAATGAACAAGGCATGGCTGGCAACATCAACTGGCTTGATTCTGCAAGGCAGATCCTGCGGAGCAAACGGCACCGCAACAGGTGAGCTGGTATTTAACACATCTATGAGTGGCTACCAGGAACTGATTACTGATTTTGCAACCACTGGTCAAGTACTGGTATTTACCATGACGCAAATCGGCAACTATGGCGTTAATGCTCATGATGTGTCAAGTGGAGGAGTGCATCCATCAGCGGTCGTCGCGCGTGACATTTGTGATGAGCCATCGAACTGGGCATCTGAGGGTAGCTTGCCTGACTATCTGGCAAAGCATGGTGTTCTTGCCATAGATCAAATCGATACTCGCTTGCTGACACGCAATGTGCGCGACCATGGTCCAGTAAAAGCGGTTGTAACGACTGTTGCGATGAGTGATGACGAGTTAATCAAGCTGGCAAGTGATGCAGAAACCAGTCTCGTTATGAATGATGCAGAACTGATGGCACAAGAGATGGGAGCCAGATTAACAAGGCTTCCTGTAGGACATCGTGCAAGCAATATTCCAGTGAAAGATTTACGTACAGGCGATGTTTTGATTACTGCACAACATCATGGCTATGACATCAATCTTGATGGTGTTGATGATGTTGAGGTGACTCACGTCAACTTGAACGATGACAGTGTCGAGGGCTTTATAGTGACTAGCACAGGTGATGAATATACCTTGTTCAGGTCACTTGAATTGAGAGAACTGATAACGCCAGATATGGATTAACCATTTAGCAGCAAAGAGGAAGGATTGACAAATGGAGCGGACTTTACTTTTAGCAACGGATTTTGATTCCTATGCGCCAAAATTAATTGAAATTGTGGCGGGTGCACGTGCTCGAGGAATTGTTAAGTGTGTGCTGTTGCACGTGTTGGACACCTCAGCACTTGAAATGCCTGTCATTTCGAAAAGCATTGATCAGACTTATCGCAAGTTAGATGATATGGGTGCTCCGCTGCGTGCAGAAGGCATCGAAACGATAACGCGCGTCGAAACAGGAAATCGCTCTCATGATATCAGGCGCGTAGCAGAGCAAGAAAAAGTTGACGTTATTGTTATGGGTACAACTGCAAAGAGTAACATGCAGCGCTTGTTAGAAGGCTCTGTTTCTGCAGCAGTTACCTGGGGACAAAAAGCTCCAACCCTGCTACTGCGTGATGACATTTTGAACCAGATTGATGATCCAAAAAGCTTCTCGGCGAACTGGTCAATGAATTTAGTTGTGCCCGTTGACTTTAGTTCGTCCAGTGCACGTGCGGTCTTGCAATGTACGCACTTTGAGCCAACTGCGGTAGGTACGGTGCGTCTATTGCACGTAATTCAATCAAAGCGCGGAGAATCACCTGATGATTATATCGACCAGATAAAAGAATACGAATTCCGCCTATCAGCATTTGCAAGCATGCTTGCAGACCATGATATTCAGGCAGAGATTGTAGTGCGTGTTGGCGAAGATAAAAAAGATGAGATAGTTGCAGAGATCAAGCAGGCTCAGGCAACAGGAATGGTTATTGGCGGTGGTGGACGTTCAAGCTTTAGAACCTTTATCTTGGGGTCAACGTCACGTTCGGTCTTGCTGGAATCTCCTGTTCCTGTAATGGTGGTGCCATAATGCCAAAACGGACTGACATAAAAACAATTCTGGTTATAGGATCTGGACCGATTATTGTTGGTCAAGCGTGTGAATTTGACTATTCAGGTGCGCAGGCTTGTAAGGTATTGCGTTCTGAGGGCTACCGCGTGGTCTTGCTGAACAGTAATCCGGCAACTATCATGACTGACGTTGAGATGGCAGATCGCACCTATATTGAGCCCATTACTCCTGAATTTGTTGAAAAAATTCTGGAAGCAGAGGATATTGATGCAGTGCTACCTACGCTGGGTGGACAAGTTGCTTTAAACTGTGCAATTGATTGCGCAAAAGCAGGAATTTTTGAGCGCCATGGCGTTGAAATCATTGGTACAACAATTGACACCATTCACAAGGCAGAAGACCGCAAGTTGTTTGGAGAGGCGATGGAGTCCATTGGACTGGACGTGCCCTTGAATACTTACGTGCATTCGGTGGAAGAGGCGACAGAATTTGCTCAGAAGGCAGGCTTTCCACTAGTTATTCGTCCCAGCTTTACTATGGGTGGTGCTGGTGGCGGCATTGCTTTTACCCAAGAAGAATTGGTTGATGTCGTCCAGTATGGCATTGACATTTCTCCTGCATCACAAGTATTGGTTGAAGAAAGCATTATTGGCTGGAAAGAGCTCGAGATGGAAGTTGTTCGCGATACAGCAGGCACTGCCATCATTGTGTGCAGTATTGAGAATCTAGATCCCATGGGCGTACACACAGGTGACTCTATTACAATGGCACCTGCCTTGACCTTGACTGACCGCGAATATCAGATTATGCGTGATGCATCATTTAAGGTGCTTGAAGAAGTTGGCATTAAATGTGGTGGCAGTAACGTACAGTTTGCGATACATCCAAAAACAGGACGTATGGTTGTTATCGAAATGAATCCACGTGTGTCACGTTCAAGCGCACTTGCGTCAAAGGCGACAGGATATCCGATTGCAAAGGTAAGTGCAAAGCTTGCTGTTGGCTATACGCTTGACGAAATTACAAGCGACATGACAGATGGTACTCCTGCGAGCTTTGAGCCATCTGTTGACTACATTGTGTGCAAGGTTCCCCGTTTTGTGTTTGAAAAATTTGAAGGAACTGATGAAACTTTGACTACGCGCATGAAGAGTGTTGGCGAGTCGATGGCATTGGGTCGCAGCTTCATAGAATCTTTAAACAAAGCTATTCGCTCACTTGAGTCTGGGCGTGGCGGACTAGGTGCAGATGGACAAAACGATATTGCACCAAAAGATTTACGCAATAAATTGTCCAACAGAACTGCTGACCGCGTTTTTGCTGTAGCCGAGGCCCTAAGAGCTGGCATGAGTGAGAAAGAAGTGTCCGAGGTATCGACTTTTGATCCTTGGTTTGTAGCAGAAATTGGCAAGCAAATTGCTATTGAAAATAGCTTGCGTGGTCGCAAATTGGAAAATCTGAGCACAGAAGATTTTGAAGAAGCAAAACGAGTCGGACTGTCTGACGTACAAATCGCATGGTTACTGTCACAACTCTGTACAGAATGTGATTGCGGAGAAGAACGTGTCGTCAGTGAATTTGATGTTCGTGAACGTCGCACAGAATTAGAAGTTCTGCCTGTTTTCAAGAAGGTTGATTCCTGCGCAGGTGAATTCACTACTGATAAAAACTACTGTTACAAGACCTATGATGCAGAAGATGAGGTTATCGAGGCTGATAAGCCACGTGCAATGATTTTAGGTGCGGGTCCAAATCGCATTGGGCAGGGCATCGAATTCGATTACTGTTGCGTACATGCGGCCTACGCCTTGCGTGATGCGGGATACGAAACTGTTATGGTTAACTGCAATCCTGAAACAGTGTCTACAGATCCTGATACCTCTGATAGGTTGTATTTTGAACCACTTACCTTTGAAGATGTCATGGATGTTGTGGAGCGCGAGAAAGTCGAAGGTGTTGTGGTGACCTTTGGTGGACAGACTCCGCTCAAGCTTGCTAATGCCTTAGATCAGGCGGGTGTACCCATTATGGGAACACAGCCAGACGCAATAGATCTAGCAGAAGACCGTGAACGTTTTTCTGCAGTGCTTGACGAGTTGGGTCTGCGCTATCCTGCAGCAGGAACTGCCACAACGCTTGCAGAGGCACGTGAAATTGCTGGGCGCATTGGATTTCCGCTATTGGTAAGACCATCTTATGTCTTAGGTGGTCGCGGTATGGTTATTGCTTATAACGAAGAGTATCTAGATCGCTTTATGACAAAAGCAGCACGAATTTCTGGTGAACATCCCGTATTGCTCGACAGCTTCCTTGAGGGTGCTGTTGAGGTTGATGCAGATGCTGTTTCAGATGGTGAGACTGTCTATGTTGGTGGCATTATGGAGCACATTGAAGAGGCGGGTATTCACAGTGGTGACTCTGCATGTTGTTTACCGCCCTTTACGCTGTCAGATTCGATTATCGAAGAGATTCGCAAAGCGACAAAGAAGCTTGCTTTACGCTTGCAAGTAAAAGGGCTGATGAATGTTCAGTATGCCATTAAAGATGGCGTGTTATATGTACTTGAAGTCAATCCGCGTGCAAGCCGTACAATTCCTTACGTGTCAAAAGCAACAGGTGTGCAGCTGGCGCAGGTTGCAGCACGCATTATGGCTGGCGAGAAGCTTGCAGACATGGACTTACCAGATGATAGCATGCTACATACAAACAGATCTCGTTATTATGTGAAAGAGGCTGTCATGCCCTTTGGCCGCTTTCCAGGTGCAGACTCAGTTTTGGGACCAGAAATGAAGTCAACAGGCGAAGTCATGGGTGTTGCTGACAGTTTCCCGCTTGCTTATGCAAAATCACAGCTTGCGATTGACTATTCGCTACCAAAGCCTCCCAGCAATGCTGATGCTGACGACAAGCTTCCAAAAGCTGCGTTTATCTCGGTCTGTGATCGTGATAAGCGCGCCATTGTGCCAATCGCACGCGAATTGCACAATATGGGCTTTGAACTTATGGCAACTGGCGGAACTATGCGGGTGTTGGATGCGGCTGGTTTACCTGTGCGCTCTGTGCTCAAAAAGAGCGAAGGTCGTCCCAACGTTATTGATCATATGGATAACGGTGAAGTTGCCTTGGTGATTAATACGCCTCACGGTGAAGAATCGCGTGGAGATGGCTATTGGCTGCGCAGTGCAGCGGTGCGTAACTGCATTCCCAATATGACCAACATGGCAGCAGCACAGGCGATTGTTCAGGCAATCGAGGCTGTGCAGCGCGAACCATTGGGCATTACTGCTTTGCAGGACTATAACATAGTAGACTAGGCAGGATTTACAAAGCAGACTTGAACATAATAGAGAGCATGGTGCATGTGTAAACATACAAAATATGTGTGTCAGGCGCATATCGCGGCCAATGATTTGGTTGCGCCTGACACCTATGCGCTGATTCTTGATGTCAGTGTTGGAACAAAATTTGCAGAGGCTATCCAGTCAGGTCAGTTTATTGAGTTGAATCTGCGTCAGCCAGACTTGGTATTGCCGCGTCCCATTTCGATTTTTGCGACGCGCAGGGATAACAATTGTATTCAGTTAGAATTTCGTTATCAGGTGGTGGGCGAAGGCACGCAACGCTTAAGTACCATGCCTGTAGGTGCAAAACTGGAGATTTTTGGTCCGCTGGGAAATCGCTGGCCTATTGATGCTGGCACACAGCGGGCATTAGTTGTTGGTGGTGGTATTGGTTCTGCTCCTTTGGCAATGCTCGTCAAGGAACTTGCAGCTAAAGGCTGTGAGGTGACGATGGTTCAAGGCGCGCGCAGTGCAGAACTGCTGGCAGATGCAGACTTTTTTGAAGTGTGCTGCGATAGCCATTGCACTGCAACAGATGATGGTAGTCGCGGACACACAGGTCTGATTACCGAGCCTTTAGCAGAAATTCTTGCAAGCGAATCGTTCGATGTCGCCTATATCTGTGGTCCTGAGCCAATGCAGGAAGCATGCGCGAGACTTTGCATTGCGGCAGGAGTGCCAACATGGGTGAGCTTGGAACGCTTGATGGCATGCGGTGTGGGAGCATGCTTAACCTGTGTTGTTCCAACGATAAGTGGCTTGCAGCGCGTATGCAGTGATGGACCAATCTTCAATGCTCGGGAGGTGGACTGGGATGAGGCACGAAGCTCGCGCGTCCACTAGCCTTGCAGTTAGCTTGGACACACTCTGCTTGAAAAATCCCTTGACGGTTGCTTCAGGCACCTTTGGCTCTGGCAAAGAAATGGCAGATTTTATTGACTTAAATAGTCTGGGAATGCTAACTACCAAAGGTGTTTCTATGCAGCCTTGGACAGGTAATAGTGGCCTACGCATGCATGAAGTACGTTGCGGCATGTTGAACTCGATTGGCTTGCAAAATCCTGGTGTTGAGACTTTTTGTGAGCGCGATTTGACGTGGCTTGCTACAAATGCTCCTAATCTGCCTATCATGGTGAATGTTTGCGGTCACAGTGCAGCTGATTATGCCGCAGTAATTGAGCGATTAGAGCGCGAAACTATGGTTGCGGGCTATGAGATTAATATCTCTTGTCCTAATGTGAGTGAAGGTGGGCATGCCTTTGGCACCAGTTGTGCGGGTGCAACCGAAGTTACTACCGTATGTCGTGCGACTACAGAAAGACCACTTGTAGTAAAGCTCAGCCCGAATGTCACAAATATTGCTGAGATTG
>WQVN01000018.1 GCA_009785795.1 Coriobacteriia bacterium | reverse complement strand
TATTGGTATGTGGCATTGCTGCAGTTTTAAGTAATGACTCAGGTATTGTGCTGCCGGCACTGATGGTGCTGTGCTTGGCATCAAGCATGGTTTGGTTGATGCTTGACCCTGTGACTGGGCTGCCTGCTGATAATGGCAAGGGCGATGGGTGTATTGCGCCTAATGTTGAAACAAGTGATGCTGTTGCTGTCGATGGTGCGATGATTGAAGATTTGAAAACAGCATGATGACATTACTTTCAACAGCAGTTGCTTTGCTTGTTGCACTGATTGGTGCGTGGTTGGTGCCACGTATAGCGATGCGCATTATCATGGCAGCGCGCTTCAAATCTGGCAAACAGCAGGCAACCAACTACGCAGGAGATACCGTTAGCTACGGATTGGCACTAGTGTGGCCTGTCTGGGCTGCATCGCTGGCAATGTTTTTGCTTGCTGGTTGGCAGTTGCCAGGATTAGTGCGTGGCACTGTAGCGGCAGATGTGATGATGCCTGTACTTGCGCAGTACTCTATTGAAAACATGTTCTTTATACTGGCAGTTCCACTGGTGGTGTCCTGCTTCTTTTTTGGCTGGCTTGATGACCGTTTTGGGGCGCGTGGTGATGGTGGCTTTACGGGACATTTCAAAGCATTACGTCGCGGTCAGCTACGAACAGCCATGGTCAAGGTGTTAGGCATAGGACTGACCGCACTTATCGTAAGCGTTATTATTGTGGGGTTTGACCCATTTCATGGCGAGTT
Source organism: Coriobacteriia bacterium (assembly GCA_009785795.1). GTDB lineage: Bacteria > Actinomycetota > Coriobacteriia > WRKU01 > WQUG01 > WQVN01. Next base: position 14,181 of record WQVN01000018.1, on the reverse strand, counting down.
TTCGCGCTTAGGGTTTTGGGGTGTTGTTGCGATTATTCTTTCAACTTGTGCCATTGCGCTTACGGCAAACATGATTAACTTATTTGACCTGCGTCCTGCGCGGGCAAGTAAAGTGTATGCTGTCATTGCTATAGATCTTGCTTTGATTTTTCTGTGCATCGCACTCACTATCGCCTTTATCACAAGGATATTCAATCCTTGGCAGGTAATCACACAAGAACTTATTCACGTTATATGGATGCTGGGACCAGTATTTGCAGTTTGGCGCTATGATGCAGGCGGCCGTGCAATGCTAGGTGATGCAGGCGCGAATCCTGCGGGCGCGCTGCTAGGGCTGTTTGCGGTGTCAGGGCTATATCTACTATTGCCAGTCTATGTGGTCATTGTCTTTATCATGAACATGATTAGCGAGAAGGTATCCTATTCCGCAGTAATAGAAAAGAATCCAACTCTGAAAAAAATTGACATGTGGGGTCGTCCAAAAACCTAGTTTGGCGGTTATGGGTGAAGCTGCTTTGCTACAATGAATACTTGTAGTTTTTGCCTAATTTAGCCGCTTAGTATCACAGCAAGGAGAATCAATGGCACGTCGTTCACCCATGAACAATCGATATCAAAAAGGCTCAACGCCAAAAGGAGTAACGCGAAAGTCTGCTGCGAGCGCAAAGCCAAAACGCGCAGCTGGACAATCAGCGAAAGCAAAGTCCAGAGCAAAGCATAAAAAGCAGAAACCGCCACTTTTGCGCCAAATGCCCAATACGCCCGAATATAAAGCATATCGTAAAGCATGGTGGTATTGTCTGGGGCTTGGCCTTGTGTTGATGATACTGTCTTTGGTGATCCTTCAAGAGGATGTTTATACCATCTTTGGGCTTGCAGAAGAACAGGCAAGCACTCTTAGTTTGGCGATAACATTTATGGCACTGATTAGTGTGGGTATTTCCCTATACCTTGATTGGGGGAAAATCAGGCCCATGGTTCGCACTTTCGAGGCAGAAAACAAGGTTTCGTCCGCAGATGACAAATCTGATAAAGACGGTAAAAACGATAAGGCAAAAAAATCTAAAAGAAGCAACAATAGGAGGGCGGACTAGTGCCTTACGAGATGGTATTTGGTTTTGGACCCGTTTGGTTCGCACTCTTTATATCTGCCCAATTGGTATTGTTCTCTGCGCTCCTAATTTTTATTGATAGCTTGCGCCCCAAACGTAAAGAAATAGAGCGGACTTTTGACACTCCTGTTGAGGGAGTGACCTGCTACACGATCTTTGCGGGTATCCTCGTGATAATTGGACTCATTGCTTTACCAATTCGCCATTTGCCAGATTGGGGCAATTTTGAAAGAGTCAAGGACTGGATTGAATTTATTGGCTTTTTTAATCCAATATTCATTTCGCTGCTGATTTTTGTGTACTTGAAGCGCGTTGTCTTCAATCCAGTTACCAAGCGGTTTAATGCAGAGATTCGCAGACAGCGAAAACTAAAACGAGCCGGTCGTGAGCTGGGCGATGATGCGGATGGATCTGTTCAGTCCGGCCATGATGACAGTAGTAATAAGCAAGAGGATAAGTAGCACACATTTTAAAGGAGAGCTAAACAGTGAGTGAGTCCAGCAGTCAACCAATAGTTGATTTATCGACGAAAGATGCCCCAGTACTTGCAGAAGAGCTTGGATTACGACGTGACGAATATTCACGTATTGTTGAGGTGCTTGGACGTACTCCTACAATTTGTGAACTCTACATGTATTCGCTGATGTGGTCAGAGCATTGCAGCTACAAACACTCGCGGATACATTTGCGCAAGTTTCCCACAGAGGGTGCGCATGTACTGCAAGGACCTGGTGAGAACGCAGGTGTTATCAGTGTGGGTGATGGTTGGGCAGTTGCATTCAAAATGGAAAGCCATAATCATCCCAGTGCGATTGAGCCCTATCATGGTGCGGCAACAGGTATTGGTGGCTGCATGCGTGACATCTTTACGATGGGAGCGCGTCCTGTTGCAGCCTTGAGCAGTCTGCGCTTTGGCTCGATGGAACATCCGCATCAACAATGGTTGGCGCAGCAGGCAGCAAAAGGCTTCTCAGAATATGCAAACACAGCAAAGGTGCCAACTTTGGGCGGTGAAATTCGCTTTGATGATGCCTATGAAAATAACTGCTTGGTAAACGCTATGTGCATAGGATTGATGCGCGAAGAACATTTAACACGCGCTGCAGCAAGTGGTGCTGGTAATCTATTGATTGTAATTGGCGCGCCAACAGGTCGTGACGGCATTGGCGGTGCCAGTATTCTTGCAAGTGCAGAGTTTGGCGAAGACTCTGTTGGATCAGATTCAGATTCCACGCTTGAGCCTGGGGCAGAAACAAGCGTTGCTGCACCTACAACGGTAACTGGTGACCCTGAACTGGGTAGACGACTGACAGAGGCCTGTTTAGAGCTACTTGAAAATGGCTTACTTGTGGGACTAGGTGACTTAGGAGCCGCAGGATTGACAAGTGCTGGCTCGGAAATGGCAGCGCGTGCTGGTATGGGCATCGAAATCGATGTACAAAAAGTACCTGTTTGCGACGTGGGCATGAAGCCTTTCGAGATTGCGGTAAGCGAATCACAAGAGCGCATGCTCGCGGTAAGTACCCCTGAAATGCTTGCAAAGGTGCGTGATGTGTGCGACCGCTGGAAGGTGCCTGCAACAGTAATTGGCTCGGTTATTGACAGTGGCGATTTTGTTGTGCGTAGTGGGGAAGACGTGTATGCTGCAATCCCCGCAAAGTCGCTAACAGATGATGCACCTCTTTATGACCCTCCTTATGCTGAACCGGCATATTTTTCAAAACTGGCGGCAACTGATTTATCGCAGTTGCAGCATCCAGAAAATGTTGAGGATCTGAATCGTGCGGTGCTCAATGTGTTGGGTAGCGCTGGTAGTGCTTCACGCGAATGGTTTGCCGGTGATGTTGATAGTGACGTCAGCGAAAACGTTGTAATTCCTCCTGGTGCAGATGCAGGTCTGTTGCGCATTGGCAGTACAGACCATGTAAGTAATTGTGGCATCGCAGCGAGTTGTGACTGCAATGGTCGATACATATACTTGAATCCGCGCAGAGGAGCACAGATTGCGGTGGCAGAAGCAGCTCGCAATGTGAGTTGTGTCGGTGCGACTCCTGCGGCACTTACCGATTGCCTGAATTTTGGCTCACCTGAAAAGCCAGAAATCTATTGGACTTTTGTCCAATCAGTTGAGGGAATCTCTGATAGCTGCAAAGCACTGGATGTGCCCGTTGTTTCGGGCAATGTCAGCTTTTACAACGAGTCAAGCGGAGTAGCGATTTATCCGACTCCAGCAATTGGGCTTGTGGGAATAATTGATGATATCAATAAGCATTGCACCAGCGATTTCAAAGACACAGGCGACACAATCATTTTGATTGGTGAGACCTTTGATGAAATCGGTGGCAGTGAATACTTGAAGCTGCACTTTAACATGGTTGCTGGTGATATTCCTGCACTTAGCTTGGATCTTGAACGTCGCACACAGACAACTTTACGCGAACTTATTGCAGCAGGTCTTTTGAAGTCGGCACATGATTGCAGCGATGGTGGACTTGCTGTTGCATTGTGTGAGAGTGCCATCCAGAATGGTATTGGATTTGACGTTGAGCTTGCAGATGAACTTCCTTCTGCCATTTCGCTATTTAGCGAAAGTCAAAGCCGCGTTGTCGTCAGTTGTGCGCCTACAGACGCAGACGCAATTCTTGCTGCCTGCATTGATGCTGATGTTCCTGCTGCGGTGATTGGCACTGTTGGCGGCGATATGCTCGCCATTAAAGATAAGCTCGCTTTGCCACTTGATGCCGCACGTGATGCGTGGACAAATTTCTTCCCGCACACCTTTGGCGAGGAGTAGTAGGCATGAGTGGTGTAATCGGCATCTTTCTGAATCCAGATGTCGACAATAAGAGCAATTCTAATAGCAGTGAAGATGCAGCACGCCTTGCCTACTTTGGACTGCATGCCTTGCAGCATCGCGGGCAGGAAAGCGCTGGCATTGCTGTAGGAGATGGCAAGACAATCGTTGAAGTTAAAGATCTGGGCTTAGTCGCGCAAGTCTTCAAGGAATCCAGTCTGCGTGCATTAACAGGTCATATTGCATTGGGTCATGCAACTTATTCAGTTTCGCGCAACAAAGGAGACATGCCTGTTTGGGCAGACGCACAACCTCACATTTTTTCTATTGGTGAACAAGTAATTGCACTCGGCTTTAACGGAAAGCTTATCAATGGAAAAGAAGTTCAAGACTATCTAGCAAAGTACAAATTGCAGCTGGATTCTGATGCTGATGCAGAAGGCATTGCAGCACTAATAGGTAAATTTACTGAAGAGACCAGCCATATTCGTGAAGGAATTGCTCGCACGATGAGCATGGTACACGGCTCCTACGCTGCAGGCATTATGACAGAATCTGCCCTGTATGCCTTTCGCGATCCGCTGGGTATCTGTCCATTGTGTCTGGGCGAATTAATAGATGATGATGGCAGCAGCCGCGGTTGGGTGATTGCGAGCGAGACTTGCGGTCTTGACATTGTGGGAGCTCGCTACTTGCGTGATATACAGCCTGGTGAAGTTGTGAAAATTAGTGAAGTGGGCGTTGAAACCTTGATGGCACGTCCTGCTCCTAATCAGGCACTTTGTGCCTTTGAATATGTTTATTTTGCTCGTCCTGACAGTGAGATGGCAGGACTTTCCATGTATGAAGCCAGGCGGCGCTTGGGAATGGAGCTTGCAGCTGAGGCCCCTGTTGCAGAGAATGTCGATTATATTATGGGCGTTCCTGACAGTGGTTTGCCAGGAGCGGTGGGATTCGCAACAGCAAGTGGCATTCCTTACGGTGAAGGTCTAATCAAGAACCGTTATGTTGGACGCACTTTTATTCAGCCTACGCAAAGTTTGCGCCAGCGCGGAATCAGACTTAAGCTCAATCCTTTGAAGCATGCGGTAGCAGGCAAGCGCCTGGTTATTGTTGATGACTCGATTGTGCGTGGCAATACCAGCAAGCAGATGGTTGCAATGTTGCGCGAAGCAGGCGCTATTGAAGTTCACATGCGTGTAACTTCACCGCCTGTGGCATCGCCATGTTATTACGGAATTGACATGTCGACGAGTGATCAACTAATTGCATCAAGGCAAAGTGTCGATGAAATCTGCAAGCATATTGGTGCAGACTCATTAAGCTATTTGTCACTTGATGGCATAGTGCGAGCTACGGGCATGACACCAGATGACCTATGTATGGCCTGTTTTGATGGCAAATATCCAATCGGTGTTGGCAGCTGTGCATTGCCAGCGGGCAGCCAAGACAACGAAGAATGACCAAAGGCCTGGGAAAGAAAGACAGTATGAACAGTAATAGGGACATAGATGGCGCAAAAGAAGCTTTGACTTACGCGCAGGCAGGCGTTGATACGGCCGAGGGAGCGCGTGCCGTTGATGCAATTAGATCCAGCGTACGTGCCACTTATCGACCAGAAGTTATTGGTGACATTGGAGGCTTTGGCGGACTATTCTCTGCCGCAAAGTTAAAGGATATGGCTGATCCCGTACTGGTTTCTGGTGCAGACGGAGTTGGTACAAAAATCGAGATCGCACGTGAAATGAATATCTTTGATACGGTGGGCATAGATCTTGTTGCAATGTGTGTTAATGATGTCTTAGCTTGTGGCGCAGAACCACTATTCTTTCTTGACTATATCGCGACAGGTAAGATTGAGAGCGAGCGAATGACAGCTATGGTAGCAGGGGTTGCTGAGGGTTGTGTGCAGGCAGGCTGTGCTCTTATTGGTGGCGAGATGGCAGAACATCCGGGAGTAATGGATGATGGTGCCTTTGATATGTCAGGCTTTTGTGTGGCTGCTGCTGATAAGTCACAGATGGTTGATGGTTCGCAGATTGAAGCTGGTGACGTGATTTTTGGTCTGCCTTCAAGTGGGCTACATTCAAATGGCTTTTCGCTAGTGCGCCGTGTTGTGGCAGACTTAGATTTAGGTAGCGATTTTCAAGACAGCGAACAAACGCTAGGAGAGGTGCTACTGACTCCTACTCGCATTTATGTAAAGCTAATATTGGATTTGCTAAAAAGTGGCGTTTCTATTAAGGGTATGGCTCACATAACAGGAGGCGGAATCACCGAAAACCTTGATCGCATTCTGCCTGATGGCATGGATGCAGCTGTAAGCTTAGGGTCATGGGAGATGCCACCCATTATTCAATTTATTTGTGAACAGGCACAACTTGAAACAATAGAAGCTCTGCGCACCTTTAATTGTGGCGTTGGTTATGCTCTGGCTGTCAGCGCAGCAGATGCACCGATATTGCGTGAAGCTCTTGACGGGCGCGATGAGCCATACTTTGAGATCGGCCACATTGTTCCAGGTAGCGGTACAGTTAGATACTGTGATGAATAATCTGCGGTTAGGTGTACTGATTTCTGGTGGGGGTAGTAACCTGCAGGCGATTCTGGACAGTGTTGCAGCAGGGCAGTTAGATGCCACTGTTGCCGTTGTGATTTCAAATAAGCCAGATGCTTACGGACTTGAACGTGCCAGACAAGCGGGAATTCCCGCAATAGGGCTTGACGCAAAGAACTATCCAGACAGGGAATCCTTTGATAGGGCATTACTGTATGAATTGCACAGAAATCATGTCGACTACGTAGTCATGGCAGGTTACATGCGTCTATTGGGTACACGGGTACTGGATGCATTTCCTCATTGTGTACTGAACCTGCATCCTGCGCTGCTGCCAGCGTTTCCCGGGGCTCATGCCATTCGCGATGCCTTGAATGCAGGAGTGCGTGTTACAGGCGTTACGGTACATATCGCAAATGAGGTTTTTGATGAAGGCCCCATCATCGCGCAAGAAGCTGTACCAGTACTGCCAGACGATACCTTTGATAGTCTGGCAAAGCGCGTCCATGCAGTGGAGCATCGTCTGTATCCAGAAGTGTTGCAGCTAGTGGCAGAAAATCGTGTAAGCGTTAAAAATAATAAGGTGGTAATTAATGACAAGTCCAAAAATTAAGCGTGCACTCGTATCGGTCACTGACAAGACAGGAATAGTTGATTTTTGCCGTACGCTTGCCGATGAATTTAATGTTGAGATTATATCGACAGGGGGGACAGCTCAGACTCTTAAGGATGCCGTCATTGCAGTAAAGTCTGTTGAGGCGGTGACGGGCTTTCCCGAGATAATGGATGGACGTGTAAAGACCTTACATCCAAAGATACACGGAGCTTTACTTGCACGACGCGATAAAAAGACTCACGTGGATGCTGCCTATCAGCACGGCATAATACCCATTGATCTGATTGTTGCAAATCTCTATGCGTTCTCAGAGACCGTTGCAAAGGGCGCAGACAAAGATGAAGCCATCGAACAGATTGATATTGGTGGTCCCAGTATGCTGCGTAGTGCTGCCAAAAATTGCGCAAGTGTTACGGTTGTCACAGATCCAAGCCTTTACGAAAACATCATCGAAGAAATGCGCAGTGGCGATGGTTCAACTACGCTTGAAATGCGCAAGTATTTGGCAACAGAGGTTTTTGCTTTGACCGCAGCCTACGACGTAGAGATTGCTCGCTATTTGGCAGAGCAAGGAACAGCAGAAACTGTATCAGAAGCGAATTTAGATGAAGTAGATACAGACATCGTACTTTTTCTTGAAAAAATTCAAGACCTGCGCTACGGAGAAAATCCTCACCAGCAAGCTGCCTACTATCGTTATCCAGACAGTAATCAGTACACAATGGCACGTGCTAAGCAGCTGCAAGGCAAAGAACTTTCCTATAACAATATTCTTGATACCGATGCAGCGTGGTCTGCCGTGCGCGAGCTTGACGAGACAAGCTGCGTGATAGTTAAGCATACCAATCCCTGTGGGGCAGCAAGTGATAACGATGTAGTTGCTGCCTACCAGAAAGCATGGGCAGGCGATCCCATCTCGGCATTTGGAGGAATAGTCGCAATAAACTGTTCTGTGACAGAAGCGGTAGTACAAGCTATTTTTGACAACAAGCAGTTTGTCGAAGTTATCATCGCGCCCAGTTTTGACCCTGCAGCTCTTAAGCTACTTGCGTCTAAACCTAATCTGCGCATATTAGAGACAGGTGGAGTAAACCCTCCAGGCGAGCGAGCTTCAGGTGGCACAGATAGGCAAGTGCTTCGCAGTATTGAAGGTGGTATTCTGGCACAAGCAGAGGACACAGTGGATGAAGATCCTGCTGCGTTCACGGTGGTAAGCAAAGCTCAGCCTACAGAACAGCAATTGCAAGACATGGTCTTTGCATGGAAGTTGTGTAAAAGCGTAAAAAGTAATGCCATTGTGCTTGCTAAAGACTTATCGATGTTTGGCATGGGAGCAGGACAGCCTAATCGCGTCAATTCGGCACGCGTAGCGATTCAGCAAGCTGGTACAATTTGTGAAACTGGAGCTGCAGGTACTGTTGCAGCATCAGATGCATTCATTCCTTTTCCTGACACTATTGAGGTATTGGCAGAAGCAGGAATAGCAGCTCTAATTCAGCCTGGAGGGTCTATTCGTGACGAAGAAGTAATTGCTGCGGCAGATGCGGCGGGACTAATCATGGTGAATACAGGTTATCGTCACTTCCGTCACTAGGCTGCACCAGGTGTCTCCTGCATAGAAATTTGAAAAGGCGGATTTTATATCCGCCTTTTTCGTTTACCTCATAGTTGTGTGTAACTAGTCTTCTGAGTCAGTGCCTACATTTACGAAGCCCTTAATCTTTGCTCCGTGTCCAATCGCAATCGACCCTGCTTTAACATCGCCAGCTAGGTTGGCACTGCTGTGTACATTCATCTCTTTCGCAACGGCAGTGTCACCAGTAAGCTTGCCACGCAAGTCCATGCGAGATGCTGCAACATTACCAGTAAGTTCTGATTTGGCATTCATGCGGAAGTCTCCTGCGGTGGCAACATCGCCCTTGACTTCGGCGTTTAGCACATCCATGTTCTTTGCAATAACGTCACCAACAATCTCACCTGTATTAGTGATGATGTCATACTTGCTGATTGTATTGCCATGCAGCACACCGTAAACCTCAGCATTTGAACCAAACTTAATCTCGCCCCTGATTTCGGTGCCTTCTGCAATGATACTTGGTCGTGCAGGTCTGGGTGCAGGAGGAGGAGTAACGGGAGCAGCTGGAGTGGCAGTGCCATCACCACTGGTTGGCGGTGTTCCTGCAGAGCCGTCAGCGACTGATGGTTTTGCATCAGTGCGATCAGGAGTTTTGCTTGCAGGTGCAGGTGTGGCAGCAGTAGGCGCAGCAACAGGTATAGCTGGCTTTGATGCAGGTGTGGATGCTGGTACTGTTGATGCAGGAACTGGTTTAGCTGTAGGTGTCACAGTAGGTTTAGCAGCAGGTGCAGGTGTTGGTGTAGATGTGGGCGCAGGGGTTGGTTTAGCCGCTGGTGTCGTCGCAGCTGGTTTTGGTGCAGGTGTTGCGACAGGCGTTTGTTTAGCAACAGGTTTTGTTGTGGCTGGCGCAGCCTGCTTAGGCTTGGGTGTTGCTGCTGGTGCTGCAGCTTGTTTTGCAGCAGGTGCAGGTGTTGCTGTTGGCTTCGGTGCTGGCTTAACATCTGCCGTGGATGTAGACTTTGCAGCAGGTGCTGTAGCTGGCTTGGAAGCTGGTGTGGAACGTTGAGCACGCTTTGACGTACTACTTCCACCCATATTAGACATTGCACGATTCATCTGAGCAAAGTGTGCCTTTGCTGCGCTGGATGAACCAGCCTTAGAAGGACTTCCCCCCTCTGCAGGTGTCGACGGCGCAATATCCCGCTTGTCTGGATTGTCGCCATCTTTTTTGTCCCCTTTTTGGAATATGCCTGCCACCTTATGCTTCCTTCCACTTCAACCTCAAAATAGCCATTAATTGGCGTAAATTAGTGCTTGCTCTATTTTAATCGTTTTTGTACGCGTTTACGCACATAATCTATAATACTGGAAAAATCACTTTTCGGGCAATATAATTTGTGGCTGAGCAATATCTGCCTGCTTAAAGCGCTGTTGAACCTGCTCTAAGTATTCAGAAGTGACTCGTCCACGCATATTGTAGGCAACAACGGGCAAAATTGTAGCAAGCGAGATGCCACGTTCCGAGTTTGCGGTTACGATTATGCGCGGATCTTGCTCTTTATGAACGTAATGGGAGCGCTCCATAAGTTCTTCAGCAACTTCTCGCATAATGCCTATAACTTCTTCGATATCGTTTTCGTATGACACTGTGGTGGGTATCAGCAGGTTGTAGGCTTCGGCATTACGACTAAAATTAATAACCTGCGAACGTGCCAAGTTGGAATTTGGCACAATGACGAGTTCACCTGTGATACGGCGAATGGTCGTATTGCGCCAAGTTACGTCCTCTACAACACCTTCTTCGTCTGATTCCAGCCTAACAAAGTCGCCAGGTTCGATTTGGCGCGATGCAAGAATTTGAATTCCAGAAAAGAGATTATCCAGGGTAGGTTGCAGTGCCAAGCCAACGGCGAGACCAGACACACCTAAAGCACCTAACAAGGGAGTAAGTGTTCCTGTTGCTCCCGTCACCACAAAGGCACTTGCAATTCCCAATATCCAAATGGTTGCGGCAACAATGTTTCCAAAAATCGAGCTGGACGGTATCTTTGTGCTTTCACGTGCAGTATAGGCGCTAATAAAACGATTGGCGACGCGTGCAAGGAAAAAGGTAATAATGATAATCGTTACTGCCTGCAACAAGGCATTGTTTGCGTCGAGAAAAGCAATGAGGTCTTCATCGCGCGCATTCATTCTGCGGATATTGGCATATGCTGCCCACATGCCAATGATTCCACCAATCCAGGCAATGCTACCGCGTGCAGCAATTACGAGTGCTTGTTTTGCTCGTGTGTGATTTTTTGTGGCAGCGTTGCGCAGGAAAAAGGAAATGATTTGTTGTGCGATGAGTCCGCCGACCAGCCAGGCACCAAAAATCAGTACCGCAAGACCATACTGTGCTGCGAGTGTTGTCAATGTTTCTTGCATGGCCAATTCCTTTCCATTGTGTTGTATCCGTAGGTACCCTTATTGCAGAGGGATGACCGTTCTTTAATCGTTCAAGTTTCCGCGTGGTGAGTGTTACAGTTGCGCAAGTAGTGCACACGCAGCATCTGCATCAAGCACTACAGTTACATCACGGTGCATTTGTAAAGCACTTGCAGATATGCAGGGATTGATGGCTCCGAGTAATGTCTGACAGATAACGTCACTTTTTTTGAAGCCCGTTGCGACAAGCAAAACTCTTTTTGCCATCATGATGGTACCGACTCCCATAGTTAGGGCGTGCTTTGGCACATCATCTACAGCATCAAAAAAGCGCGCATTAGCGTTAATGGTTGACTTGTCCAATTCGACATAATTGGTATGTGCAGGAAAGTGATCAGTCGGCTCATTAAAGCCAATATGACCGTTTTCACCAATGCCTAACACCTGTAGTTCAAAGTTGTTAGCGTTGGCGCGAATAGCTTTTTCGTAGCGCATGCACTCTGCTTCTGGGTCAATGGCTTCGCCGTTGGGAATATCAATGTTGTCCTTGCTCACGTTTATGTGGTCAAAGAGTTGCGTTTTCATAAAATGTTCGTAGCTTTGATCGTTGCTTTTGGCAATAGGGTAGTATTCGTCCAAGTTGAAAGCTGTAATGCCGCCAAAGTCCAATTCGTCAGCACGATAGCGAGCAATCAGTTCTTGGTACATACCAACAGGAGTACTGCCTGTCGCAAAACCATAGGTGCCCGCAGGAGCGGCAGTGAGTACTGCGGCAAAAACATCAGCAGCCCGCCTTGCAACGCTATGAAGATCATCCTCAACGAAAATAGTGATGTTGTCTAGGTTGATTTGTTTGGTCATTGCGAAGTCTCCTAAAAGATTCCAGACTTTTAAATGTTCAATCTGGGAATGATAAGCGAGTGCAAAAGAGTGCTAGCTGAACCCTATTCAATTTATGGCGGAGGGGGTGGGATTAGTGTGCCTTTGCCTACGGCAAATTCACTTCCCTCGCTCCGCTCGGGTCTGAATACTCCTAGTTGTCGTATTCACCCCTACGGGTCCGAATCCCGTGTCAAACCCTATTCAATTTATGGCGGAGGGGGTGGGATTCGAACCCACGACACGGTTTAACGCCGTGTGCTGGTTTTCAAGACCAGTGCATTCAGCCAGACTCTGCCACCCCTCCAGCGACGTACAAGGATAACATATTCATTACGCGCATGGTACTTATGGTATGACCTTTGACAGGGGATATTCGATAATGTCCTGCGCACCAGCTGATTTCAATGCAGGAATGAGGTCTCGCACTTGGATTTCGTCCAAAATGACCTCAATTGCTACCCAGTTGCTGTCTACCAGTCTTGATACTGATGGCTGCTTCATGGCTGGCAAGACATCAAGAATTGTATCCAGCACACCATCAGGAACGTTCATTTTTAACCCTACTTTTGATCTTGCCTGTAGTGCGCCTTGCAATAGCACGGATATGCTTTCGAGCTTCTTTCGCTTCCATGGATCAGCCCACGCTGCATGGTTGGCATGCAATCTGGTTGTCGATTCCAGTATTGTGGCGATAATTCGTAAGTTGTTTGCTCGTAGTGAATTGCCCGTTTCAGTAAGTTCAGCAATGGCATCTACCAAATGGGGCACCTTTACCTCTGTTGCTCCCCAGGAATATTCAACTGTCGCCTCGACTCCTTGGTCACGTAGATACTTTTCAGTGGCATTGACGAGCTCTGTCGCGATGCGCTTACCACTTAGGTCAGATACATCCCGTATGTCGCTGTCTTCGGCAACAGCAAGAACAAGGCTAATTGGTCGGGGAGTCCGCTTGGAATAAACCATGTTAGCGACTTCTACGACATCGGCATTGTTTTCCATAATCCAGTCAAGACCGCTGATTCCTGCATCAAGCACTCCTTCGTTCACATAGCGAGGAATTTCTTGGGCACGCATCAACAGGATTTCGAGCTCTGGGTCATTTACTGTGGGGAAATATGATCTACTGTGGGTAGTAATGTTAAATCCAGCATGCCTAAATAATTCGAAAGTCGCTTCTTGCAAACTTCCCTTTGGCAGACCTAAGCGCAATTTCATATTGGTAACCTTCCTACTGTTTTTCTGTATTGTACTTCCAAAAACTTGTCTAAAATCTAAGCGAAAGACAGGTAAGCCCTCCATCCAGTTTCTTAAATTCTGAGGTATCGATCAGAATTATTTCATAGCCTAAATCCCTTATAGCTTTTTCTGTTATGGGGTATCCCTTGGGCACGATTACTTTGTCGTTCATCCATACACAGTTTGCCGCATAAGCCTCTTCAGGAGGAACAACAATTTTGTCATATTGAGCGAATTCTGGCTTTTCAGCAAACTCGCCATATACCAGCAAGTTATTGTTTTCGATATAGCTCGCACCAGTCTTTAGGTGGAGAACCGTGTCAAGTGTAACTTCTGAACCTGAAAATCCATATCGCTCAAGAATCGCAATAAATTGTTGTGCTCCCTCTGTATTCGTTCTACGTGAGAGCCCAATATAGAAATGGTCACCGACCATCATAACGTCGCCACCGTCTAGAGTTCCAGGGGACGTGATGTATTCGATTTTCTCTTCAGGAAAAAAGCTTCTGATCGTTGGAAGCATCAGCTGCGCTTCTTTGTTTCGGGTCGCAGTTCCTGGACTAGTAATAATTGCACATGCCTTAGTGATAACAGCTGTGTCTTCAACAAAGCAAGAATCAGGAAAATTTTCATCTGCTTCCAATATTGTTACTGTCACTCCACATTCTTTCAGGGCTGCAATATATGCCTCGTGCTGAAGAACAGCACGCTCATAGTCAGGTATTCCCAATTCTGATGCCGATGTTATTCCTTGAACGAGCGCTTTGCATGGCTTTTTAACAATTGCATTTGCAAACATTTTGTACCTCCCATTTAATTGTATGTCAAGTATAAGCGTTTTCCATATTTGCTAATAGAAGATGAATGAAGATGAATGTAGATACAAAAGAATACGATGATTAAACAGCGTCGTAACGGGACTAAAACCTCTTTGCTACGTCTGTGCTGTGCCTCTGACAGGTGGACGTACTCTGCTAGAAT
>WQVN01000017.1 GCA_009785795.1 Coriobacteriia bacterium | reverse complement strand
GTGAGTAGATACACCTGAAGTAATAGGAACAGTAGAGTTTAGGGTACCGTCAGCATTATATATTCGTGCTTGAAAGTTTGATGTTGGAGGACACATGGCTGTTCTTGTTAGGGTCACATCAAAGTCAAAAGGAGTAGTACGGTCAGCAAACTCACCTGCAACTGTTTTAGTTAAGCGCAGACCACCAGGATATTCTGTAGTGCCAGATGTTGTTCTTCTGTACTGATTAGTAAAAATGAGGCCGTTAAGATCTTTTTCAGGAGGCGCAACTGCAGTCCCATTATCATTTATGTGCCTATACACAGTAATCGCAACTATTTCAAAGACTTCTCCGGGTGCTTCAAAGTCTTGTTGCACATAGATGTTTAGTCTGTATTGTGCTTGAGAATAGGTAACTGTTGAAGGAGAAGTAGCACCTGATGTGTTTTGTTGCTCAGTAACAGTGTAGCTGAATACGCCAGACTGACTAAACAGGATACCAGCAAGTACATCTATCTCACCAGTGAGCGTAGTAATACCTGCACTTGTACCACTTTCACTTGTGTTGTTAATGGATACTACTCTGTTGGGTATTGTGGGCAACAGATTTGCCTGAGCCGTATTGCCATTAAAGCTATGCGCCGCAACGATAAAGGTAAAGTTTAGATCAGGTGTTGGCGTACCGTATGGCATATCAAGGTTTTTGGTGAGCATGCCTTCACCTTCTGCAGGTGTTGTACGAATTAGCATCATGGAGTGGGTTCCACTACCCCGTGCAGCGTGACTCGCTTGGGTTGTCTGAACAACAAATTCGGGAGCGAGCCTGTTAACAGAGGTACCATCACCTACTTGTCCATTGCTGTTATTCCCCCAGCCCCACAGCTCACCAGCTGTATTAATCGCAAGAAAGTGACTATTGCCACCTGCAACAGTCACCCAATTTGAAGCCGTTCCTACCCTTCCTGGTCTGTTGGCAGGAGCTTCTGCTGTTGCAGGACGTCCCAACTGTCCGTTTGCAGCATCTTCACCCCAGGTCCATAGCTCGCCAGCCTCGTTTATTGCAGCTACATTAATGGTAAATGAAGTTACCATCTCTACCCAGTCAGATCTGTCTCCTACCCTTCCTGGTCTGTTAGCAGGAGCCTCTACAGTAACGGCACGTCCAAGCCCATTAGTGTTTGTTCCCCAAGAATATATCTCGCCATCCTCAGTTACTCCAACGCCAAGAGTAGAACTTCCATCAACGTTTATCCAGTCAGATCTGTCTCCTACCCTTCCTGGAAGATGCGCAGGAGCTGCTGCAGTAACTTCACGTCCCAGTGCATTACCTGTTCCCCAAGAATAGAGATGTCCTTGGTCGTTAATGGCAAAATTGGTATTTCCGCTACCGCCTACCCTAACAACATGTATCCAATTGTCTCTATCTCCTACTCTTGTGGGAACATTTACAGAGACAAATCCGGTGGGACTTGTGCTATTAGCCCCCCACGTATAAAGATGCCCTGCACTGTTTATTGCACTGACACCATTTGCAACTCCTGATACCTGCACCCAATTGTTTGCTGTACCTATTCTCATGGGAGTACCCTCTGGAACACCTGGGTTTATACCGCCTTGCCCCATTTGGTCAGCACTCCATGCAGCTCCCCAAGCATACAGATGCCCACTTGCGTTAATAGCGTAAGCTCCACTAGCTGCAGTTGACGAGGCTATCCAAAGCCCATCGCCCATTCTTGCTGGTCTGTTGGCGGGATATTCTGCCGTAGGAGTACGTCCAAGTCTGCCATTTGCAGTATTTCCCCACGTATAGAGAGGGAAACCAGCAGGCGTAGCTTCTGCAGTAGACACTATGTCGCCAAACACAGGTGCAGAGCTTACTGCACTCACGAAAAGTGTAAGTGCTACTACAAGTATTCTCCTATACAGCTTCTTTGTCGTCATTTTCAAAGTCCCCATCTTTCGCTACTGCTTATTTTAAGGCGCGGCACGTTAATATGGTCAAATTCCACCACGGCATATTATAACATCTGACCCCTTTTCACAGAGGCAATCTGTAGTATTTTCTACTCACCCTCATCAAGCTTTCATGCGCCTTACCCTAGCATTTGTCCTATAAGCCACACGCAAACATAAAAGGGCACCCTAAACAGAGTGCCCTCGCATAGCAACTATTCTTCAAATAGGCAATTACGCCTAAAAAATGCATGTCGCTTGCTACATGCCTACCGTATTCATTGCTGTTGCAATTTGCTGAGTTGCCATTGCACCAGTCACAGCTGATACTGCCCAGTAGATTGCGGTAATAATCCATGCAGTCTTTTTATTGTCTTCATATCCAGCTAGAGGAAGTCCGTTTTTATCAGTTGTTTTTCCTGCAAGCACCATAATCAAATCAAACAGATACCATATTCCCAATCCACCAAGGGTGACGAGCTTAAGAATTCCCGTTCCAATTTTTCCCAGATAGAAACGATCAATGCCTAGATAACCTAGAATCATTGCACATAGCCATGTTGCCATAAAGCTCTTCTGTTGATTTTCCATATGCATTACTTCCTTTCCCTGTTCAAAGCCAAGTGATAGCTTGTGCCATCGTAGCCAATTTTATCGCAATATTAATACAGGAACAATGCAGGATCTGAAAGTATCGCTAGGGTTAGTGGCACAATAATCAGGAAGCTCACCAAGAAAATCAGTGCATAGAAAATAGCTGTCACAATCCACGCAAGCGTTTTGTGCTCCTCGTAGCCTTGCAGAGCAAGACCATTGCTATCAGTTGCGTTTCCTGTCAGAACTATAATCAGGTCTACCAAAGTCCATATCCCAAATCCACCCAAGGTAAAGAGCTTTAGGAGTCCTGTTCCAATCTTGCCCAGATAAAAACGATCAACGCCAAACTCTCCTAAAAACAGTGCGAGCAACCATGTTGCAATAAAGCTCTTTTGCGAAACTGGTGCGTGATGCGGTTGGGCTCCCATGTGCCCCTGTGGCATTCCTGTCGGATTTTGCGGAATTCCTGCATGCTGCTGCGGAACTCCTCCTTGGTTAAAAGGTGTTTCGTTCATGGTCATCCTCTTCCTTCCTATTGCCCTAATTTAATTCTCGTCGTCATTACTGTTTTCGTCATTATCATCGTTATCAGTCACGTCATCAGACATGCCATCTTCTTCACTATCATCGTACTCAGATGCATCACTGTCAGAATCATCGTTGTCCCCCAGACCATATTCATCTGGATTAGTCAGCGAGTAAATTACGTCTCCTTCTGGCACATATTCTTCATCACTTGTGCCAAAAAATTGACCCTCCATAAAAAGCCCCAGCAGAAACAACAGTGGAACCAGCAGAACAAGGATTGGACCAAGTGCCTTTAGTCTGCTTTTCAGTTTTGACATATAGTATTACTCCTATCGTTGAGCTATTGCTGTATAAAATATTTGCATCTGCCAGTATAGCAGTGCGCAGACAAATTGGAATATCAATTTATGCTGTAAGTCCAGATGGCAAAATACATCCATCCTGATTAAGATGCGTCGTTCGTGTGCGCAAGGAATGGCAGTGGAGGTTTATTGCTGCAGGAAGTGATGCAATGTGGCTGGGTGCCGTATGCACATGCACTGCAAGTGCTGTGGTGTTTCCGCCCAATGCTGCAGAACCGATTCCTGTTGCGTTTACTACTTGTAGTAGTCGCTGCTCAAGGTCTGCTGTCTGCTGACCAGCCGCAGAGCTGTTGATTGGACGTAACAGTGCGCGTTTTGAAAGACCTGCCACACTGTCAAAAGTTCCCCCGATACCAATACCAATTATGAGAGGAGGACATGTCATGCTGGCACGCTTGTGCAGCGTGTCAAGCAATAGCTGTTCAATGCCCGCTTCCCCACTACTGGGATTGAGCATTGCCACACAGCCTGAATTGTCAGTACCTGCACCCTTGAGCATGGTATGGATAGTAGCTACTCGATCATCTTTGCAGATGACCTTGCCGCTATCTGCGCTCATGCCCGCATCTGTGTCTGGGCGATGAACCAGCTCGACAAAGGCAGGAAGATTTGTGCCAGGATTTGAGCGATTGCTATAGGCGTCACGCACTGTTGAAGCACGTAAGCCGTGAGCGGTAAAGTTGCGCTGTACTGCCTGATCTATGGCCGCCTGCAATCCGCGCAAGTCCGCCTGCGCATCTGCGGCAAGCTCAACGAGCACCCACGCAGTACCAGTATCCTGACATAGTGGTACGCCTGCTTTTGCTGCAATTTTTGCATTTTCAATTAATGTGTCCAACGTGCGTTGCGCCATAGGATTAGTCTCGTCTTGTCGCGCGGCCACAAGCGCACTTAGCACGTCTGGGCGCAGTTCGCTTGCAATTGTTTGCAGATGTGCTTCAACTGTGCGTGCAATGTCGGCTGTCGTAATGCTGGTCATGATTACACAATGACCTCTGCAATTGCAGCTGCAAGTCCCAGTTCGAATATGCAGGGAATCACTTTGTCCGCATTAGGATCTGTAACAAAATTGGCAAGAGCAGATGCTGCTGCCAGCTTGTGGGCTTCAGTAATTTGCGTCACTCCATTATCAAGCGCACCACGAAAAATACCTGGAAATGCCAGTGCATTATTGACCTGATTAGGAAAGTCGCTGCGTCCCGTGCAGACAACTGCCGCACCTGCTGATTGCGCAACATCAGGATAGATCTCTGGTATTGGATTTGATAGTGCCATTACGATGGGGTCTACTGCCATGGCAGATACCATATCTGCAGTCACCGTATTTGGCACTGACACACCAATAAATACGTCTGCTCCTACCAATGCATCTGACAGACTAGTGTTTGGCGCGTCTTCAAGAATGTCCTCTGTCAGCAAGGCACGCTTTGCTGCATCTAAAGATGCATCCTCTAAACTTAGAGTCCCATTCCGTCCTGTGCCAATTATTGTTGCGCTCGGTGCATATTCTTTTATTAGGCGCGCAATTGCAGTGCCTGCAGCACCAACTCCTGCAATTACAATTCGCAGATTATTGATGTTTTTGCCAGTCACTTTGCAGGCATTAATCAGTGCTGCTAAAACCACCACCGCAGTTCCATGCTGGTCGTCATGAAAGACAGGGATTGGCAAGGTTTCGCGCAACCTGTCTTCAATTTCGAAACATTGTGGTGCGGCAAAGTCTTCAAGATTTATTGCACCAAAGCTTATTGCAATGCGCTCAATAGTTTCTATGATTTCTTCAGTCGAAGCGCAATCAAGCACAATGGGCACAGAATCAATATCTGCAAAATGCTTAAAGAGTAAGGCCTTGCCTTCCATGACAGGAAGTGCAGCAGCTGGTCCAATGTTGCCCAACCCTAGAACAGCAGATCCATCACTGATAACTGCTACGAGGTTATTGGTCCAAGTAAATTCACGCAACCTGCGAGGATCTTGCGCTACAAGTGCCGAAATATGGCCAACACCTGGCGTATAGTAGGCAGATAGCTCATGGCGCGTCATCTGTGCCGCATCACGCAGAGCAGTTGCCATCTTACCACCATGACGACGGTGTAACTGTTCTGCAATTTCGTTGTAATTTGTACCTTTATTCGCCATTACAAATCCCATCTTATCGCATAGCGGGGATGCGTTTTGCACCCTGCAATTCTTGCCAAGCTTGCTGCTTTTTTACCAACTGGTCTTCTGCCTGCTTAAGCGAAGCGAAAAAGTCTGTCACGATCACTGTTTTTACGTAGGCTGTCTGACTATCAGGATTGATTTTTGGTTGCTGGACGTACTCTGCTGCAGTTTCTTCAGCAATAATTTTTTCTAGAAAGACAACGGTGTCTGCGCTTAGCGCCTGTTGAAATGCATTAATGCTTGCAGGAAAGTCGCTGGACAGCAGGTCTTTTAGACATAGCAAGGCATACTGCGTGGAAATATATCCCAATCCTGCAGCTGCCTTTGCCAGTGCGTCATTTTGCTCTGAGCTTAAGTCTGCCCGCCCAAGCACTGTCACAAACAAGACATCTGCCCAAAAGGCACCACCAACTGCATCGAGGTCGCCAATACCTGCATCTGCAAGCACTGCCAGAGCACGCGTGCGCATACACTGATTCAAGTCAATCAAGGATAGTTTTATGTCAGGTGCTAAGTCCAGTACTCACTCCTGCGGTTGTTGGACACAAATAACGCAAGTCACATATTGACTCTGGCATACAAGATCCTTCAACTACGTGCTGCGCACTTCGTTTGGGACTATCAGAATATGCCCATAGGTACAATTTTGATAGAATAATAGGTTATGAACTAATTATAGCTAATTATAATACAAGCCTTTTATCCAGACGGCACAAAAAGGAGCATGTCTACTGTGAGTAAACTATCAACCATTGTTATTTTTGATACAAATGTTTTGCTGACAAAGCCTACTGTTTTGCTTGAATACAAACATGCTGAGATTGTCATCCCAGAAGTCGTTTTGTCAGAGCTCGACAAGCTTAAGGTTGCACGTGTTGACGCCGATCTACGCTTTCGCGGTCGCGAAGTTAGTCGTCTGATGTTTGACTTGGGCACTGATGGTTCACTGATTGACGGAGTAGATCTGCCAGACGGCGGACGCCTGCGCGTTGCCCCCTTTGATATTGCAGGCATATCCTTGCCAGATGGTTTTACGACAAAATCATCTGACGACAAAATTCTTGCAACAGCATACCTGCTAAAAAACCATGCTAGCTTGCGTGGCAATGCGGTCAGCGATGACTGCAAGGTCATCCTCATCACCAACGACTTGAATTTACTACTGAAGGCACAAGCCTACGATATTGATGTACAACAGTATGGTAGCGGAGACGACATTAGTTTCTCAAAGCGCTACATTGTGCGTCCGTTCCAGCGCTATCGCGTTCCTCTTGGCATTTTGAGTCTAGCGATTGGCGTATTTTTAGCAGTCATTTTTGTTGCCTGGTCAGCAGGACTGTTATTTTGGCAAGGAAGTACCAACAGCTCTCCTGTTTTAACCACGGAGTTCAGGGCACTGCTTACTACTGAACAGGAAGATGCCTTTAACGCACTGGAAACACTCAGAAGTAATCCGCTCGATGCTTCTGCTTTGCAAGTTATTGCGGAATTTTATGTTACGCGCACTGAATTTGCCCGCGGTGTGGGTGATGACACGCTGATGATGCAGGATGCACGACGCGCGATTGATTATCTGGAGCGGTTGCTGCGCTTAAATCCAGCTGACGTTGACGCACGAAACGATTTGGCTATGATGTATTTTTACAGCGGCAACGCTGAGCGTGCAGTTCAAGAAGCACGAACCGTACTTGAAGAGGATTCAAATAACGTCCCAGCCAATTTGAATCTGGGCATGCTTTACATATACGGAATTGGAGTACGTGACCTTGATAGTGCGCGTACCCAAATGGAAAAGGTCATCGAATTGACATCGGAAGACCCCACTAACCAAAGAGCACTTGAGCTTGCCCATCAAGGACTTGCCCTCATAACCCTTGAGGAAGAAAACAGGACTGATGCACAAGAGGGCAGCTTTCCTTCCCCTCTTGAAAATCCCACTCAGGTAGATTAGGCGGTATACGAATGAGCGCTCAAAAATGTGATATAGCTATTGTTGGTGGCGGTCCCGCTGGACTTGCTGCAGGACTTTACGGTGCACGCGGTCTGGTCAGCACGATAATTTTTGAAAAGCAGGCAAGTGGCGGTCAAATCACCACAACATCATGGGTTGAGAATTATCCTGCCTTTCCTGATGGTGTGTCAGGGACTGACCTAGGCGAGCTGATGGCTCGTCAAGCAGAAAAGTATAGTGCGCAGATTGAACTGTTTGTCACAGTTACTGGAATTGAGCGGGCAGATGGTGGAGGCTTTGTGCTGCGTACAGACAGTGGCACGGACTGGCATGCGCGCGCAGTTATTCTGGCCTGTGGAGCAGTTCCGCGCAGACTGGACATACCTGGTGAAACAAAGTACACGGGACGTGGTCTTTCTTGGTGTGCCACCTGCGATGCTAACTTTTTCAAAGACAAGGTGGTTGCTGCCATTGGTGGGGGCGACACTGCTGTTGAAGAAGCAATGTATTTAACCAAATTCGCAAGCAAGGTATATTTAATACATAGACGTGACGAATTCCGAGCGGCTCCCATTGCTGTAGAGCGTGCCCGCAAAAATGAAAAGATTGAATTTGTTTTGGACACAGTGCCTGTAGAAATACTGGGTGATGGAACAAGAGTTACGGGATTGCGCGTTAAATCAATTGCTAATGACGCAGAGCGCACCATTGACGTCAGTGGCATATTCCAATTCGTCGGAGTAGAACCATTAAACGAACTGGTGACTAATCTTGCAGATGTCACTAATAATGCGGGCTACATTGTAGTCGAAGACGATGGTTCAATACCTACAATTCCTGGACTATTTGCTGCAGGAGACCTAACAAACAATAGCTTAAAGCAGGTAGTAAGTGCTGCAGGAAGTGGAGCTACCGCGGCTGCCGCAGCCCTTAAATATCTTGATGAATCTGAATGACAGTATGCTATAGTTCTACTTAGATTTGAATGAAAACTGTCCAACAGAAAGGTAATTTGAAATGTCTGATTTACTGCAGGTAAGCGATGCAAGTTTTGCAAACGATGTTGAAGGTAGCAGTGGTACCTTATTGCTAGATTTCTGGGCACCTTGGTGTGGTCCGTGTCGCGCTATGGAGCCGATTCTTGAAGAGCTTGCAGCTGAACATCCAGAGTTCACCATCGCACAAATCAACGTAGACGAGAATCCAAACACCACACAACAATATGACGTAATGTCAATTCCAACCTTTGTTGTATTCAAAGACGGAAAAATGGTTCAACGCGTGAGTGGCGGTATGCCAAAAGCAAAGCTGCTTGCAACCTTGCAAGACGCGTAAGCTGCCACCTGTTGCAATCCGGCAGCAAAATTAGGCACGTATGACAATCAATGAGCTGCCCACATATGGCAGCTCATTCAATTCTGACTAGGAGGACTACATCATGTGCGGCGGTTCAATCAACAACAATCAACTACAACTTACCATCGAGATGGCACAGCAACAAGTTGCACTTTCTGAGAGCTGGATGCGCGAGCTCATTCATCAGGCAAGTCACGCAGGTATCGCAGAAGCAGAACTAAAAGAAGCTCAGGCTGCTCTGAAGTCAGCCCGCCGCCTACTGGAAGATGCTGTCGACGCTACTGCTGTGGCACAAAACACTCCTGGCTTTAATGTCACCCCTGTGTAAATTAAATTGCTAAATAGAAAGCAGCAGCAACTGGAGCTGCATTGTATAGCACATGCAGAGCGATTGCTGGAATGATAGTTCTGCTTCGCAAGGCAAGATATGCGCAAGCTATACCCAGTAGTGCACTAGGCAGTGCTTGCCACAGAGAAAAGTGATACACGCCAAAGATTATTGCCTGCACAATCGCTGCTGCCACATAGGGCATTTTTTGTGCAAATTTTTCAAACATGATGACACGAAAAACCAACTCTTCAATAAATGGTGCAAGGATGACAATGCTTACAATAGCTGCAATCAGCCCCAGCATTGTAGTACCAAACAAGTCAGTTAGCCGCTCAGGCGGATGCACTGCCCATCCCATTTGCTCAATTGTGTAGGCATAGATAACGACAAATAAGCGTAAGACAAAAAACAGTCCAACGACCAATAATCCAGATTTCCATGCAGGTAGGCCTTGCTGCTTTTGCTGTGTGCCTGCGATCTCACGAGCACCTTTGCGCAAGTAGTATGCTTCAGAAAAGTTCAGATTGCGACTATGCGCACGATAGGCAAGAATTGCCAGAATCATCAGGTAGAAAAATACTAACAATATTGCACGCACGCCAACAATTCCTGCATCTGGCATAAGTGCTGTTAGCTGATTACCCAATACAAGCACCGTCAACACGCTCGCAACCAGCAGAGATGCGCCCACCCAAATGACATCAGCCCAATTCCAAGGACGTACATTGGCAATGCGTTTGCGCGGACGGGGCTTTCGCTGTTCTCGCTTTGCCGTTTGCTTTGCTGATCTGCGTGCCACTAGTGAATGTCCTGAACTGCTGCGCTCACAGATACATTGAGGCCATCAAGACCACCACTTGCAATGATGTTAGCAAGATCACTTTCTGCCAACACAGGAATGTCTAGGTTCTGCGCTTTCGCAAGCTTTGAGCCTGCATCTGCACCTGCAACGACATAGCTTGTCTTTGCAGAAACGCTACCTGTCACCCGTGCCCCTAAGCGCTTTAATTGGTCTGCAGCTTCACTGCGCGTGAACTGAGACAACGTACCTGTCAGCACAAAGGTCATCCCTGCTAAGCTTTGTGAAGTAGGAGCATCAAGAGGATCTCTTTTTAGTTTCACGCCAGCGGCAGTCAGACGAGCTATCACTTCCCTGTTTTCTGGCAGAGTAAAAAAGCTTTGCAGGCTATGAGCGATTTGTGGACCCACTCCGTCAATCTTATTTAAGTCCTCAATATCTGCCACTTGCAAATCTTCAATCGTGGCAAAACGCGCAGTTAACAATTCAGAAATCGTAGCTCCCACATGACGGATACCCAACCCAAACAACAATCGCGCAAAAGGACGCTGTTTTGATGCTTCAATGTTTGCGCACACTTTCGTTGCCATGACTTCGCCAAAAGTTTGCTCGCTGCCATCCTGCCGTAAGCGCCCTAATCCCAAATCTCGCAAATCTTCAAAGCTCAAGGCATAAAAATCCGCGACATTTCGCAGTAATCCTGCGTCAATCAAAGCTTCGATAGTTTCTGTTCCCAGACTTTCGATATCTGCAGCACCACGACTGACCCAATGACGTAAACGTTCCAAAGTTTGAGCAGGACAGGTAATATTTTCACAACGCAAGGCAACTTCACCAGGAACGCGGTGAACTTCCGTACCACAGGATGGACAGTGTGTTGGCATATGAAATTCACGCTCGCTGCCTGTGCGCAGTGCTTCGACCGCACCCACAACTTCAGGAATGACGTCACCTGCCTTGCGCACAACGACAGTATCGCCTATCAGGATGCCCTTGCGCTTGATTTCATCTTCATTGTGCAGAGTAGCGCGTGCAATAGTTGACCCCGCTACCAGCACTGGATCAAACTCTGCCACAGGAGTTAGATTTCCCGTACGACCCACTTGAATGCGAATATCGCGGAGCACCGTTGTCTGTTCTTCTGGCGGAAACTTAAAGGCGATTGCCCAGCGCGGAGCTTTTGCCGTATGCCCGAGCTGTTGCTGCAAGGCAAAGCTATCTATCTTGATAACCACGCCATCAATTTCATACGGTAGGTCATGACGCTTCTCCATTGCCAAGGCGCAAAATGCATGGACTTCTGCACGGTCATGCGTTAGCTTGACGTCAGGATTTACATGAAAGCCAGCCTGGCGGAGCATGCCCAGAAAATCATGCTGACTGCCACTGTCAACATGTGATTCTGATGGCGAATAGATGAAGCTTGCTAGTTCTCTGCTTGCCGTTATTTTTGGGTCTTTCTGACGCAAGGAGCCTGCTGCTGCGTTGCGCGGATTAGCAAAAGGTTTTTCACCTGCTGCGTCTGCCAGTTCGTTGAAATGTTCAAAGTTT
This sequence comes from Coriobacteriia bacterium, assembly GCA_009785795.1. Classification (GTDB taxonomy): domain Bacteria; phylum Actinomycetota; class Coriobacteriia; order WRKU01; family WQUG01; genus WQVN01. Next base: position 4,165 of record WQVN01000017.1, on the reverse strand, counting down.
GCCTTTGGCAGGTATACTTCCCCGCGCACTTCTAGCTGAGGCATTTGTGCGAGCACACTATCACTTGCAAGTCTTAAAGGAATATCGCGCACCGTACGTGCTTGTGCAGTAATATCTTCACCTGTCTGTCCGTCACCACGTGTAGCTGCGCGAATTAGTTCACCCTGTTCATATGTCAAAGCAATCGACGAACCATCAATCTTTAGCTCACAGATATAGTTAAGTTGCTTATTAAGGAGTGCTATCCGTTTCTCTACGTCAAGTGAGCCAGACTGTTTGGCCTGATTGGCTTCCCCCGCGTCAAACTCTTCAAGAATAAGCTTCCGTGCAGCCTTCTCAGTGCGGTCGAACCAAGCATCAAGTTCTGCAAAATCCATAGCATTATCAAGCGAATACATACGCGCAGCATGTTGAACAGGCGCAAAAGCATTACTGGGCGTTGTGCCCACACGTTGCGTAGGCGAACTTGCAGTAATCAGCTCTGGGTGAGCAGTTTCAATACTAGTCAGTTCGTGCAGCAACGAATCGTAGACATCATCACTCATGCTGGGCGCATCAAGTACGTAGTATTCATATGATGCCTGCTCTAAGGTGCGGCGCAGCTCTTCGGCTCTGGCTGCTACCTGATTAATAGCGTTCTTACTTTTCATTGTGTCAACTTAACTAGTTGCTAATCGCAGGCTCATGGACTAAGCTTTGATGCTGTTACTTCTGCTGCCAGCTTGATAACCTCAGCAAGTGTTGGATGAGCAAAGACCGCATGAGCAATCTCGTTTACATGTGCCCTGTTTTCTAAATATGGAATAAAGACGGTAATCAGCTCAACAGCTTTTGCACCTACAATTTGTGCACCCAGCACTCTACCTGTGCTGGTATCTGCAACAATTTGGACGTAACCATCTGGTTCGCCCTCAGCGAGAGCTTTCCCATTAGCAGCATATTTTGCAATTCCTGCAGCAGGCGTGATGCCGCGCTGTTTTGCATCAGCAACACTCAGTCCAATGGTCGCCACTTCTGGCGCAGTGTAAATACAGCCAGGAATAATGTTTATGTCATCAGAATCGTTAGATGTGGAAGCTGTTTGCACACCCAGCAGTTCGTCCACCACTGCTTTTGCTGCCATTGCTCCCTCATGCTCTGCCTCGTGTGCAAGCATCAAGCCGCCAATAACATCACCAATCGCATATACATCATTTATATTGGTGCGATAATTTGCATCAACAGTGATAGTGCGTCCATCAAATTCAATACCTGCTTCTTGTAGGCCAAAACCAGTAGCATTAGGTACTCTGCCCACCGCACTCATGACAACATCAGCACTTAGCTCTGTGCCACTTGCAAGGGCTACATTTACAGTACCGTCATCGTTTTGCACAACGGACTCCAGACTATCGCCCAAATGCAGATTAATTCCCTGCGCCTTGAATTCTTTTGCAAGGGTCTTACCTGCACGCTTATCAGTCCAGGGAATTAGGGTTTTTGCCAGTTCAACTATACTGACCTTTGTGCCAAAGCTTGCATAAGCACTCGCAAACTCGACACCAATTACACCACCGCCAACAATAATGATGCTGGACGGAATATTGGCAAGTGCCAGCGCATCATCACTAGTCCACACGAATGGCTTATCAAGTGCGGGCAATTGGAAGGGCACTGATCCTGTTGCAATTATGAGGGCATCACAGTCCAGGACATACTCTGCCCCATCAGTGCTTTCAATGGCAAGTTGTATGGGCGAACTTGAAGCTAGACGTCCTGTGCCATAGATTACTTCGATATTTAAGCGTTTCGCTGTTGCCTCAATTTGTCCAACGAGATTATCGACAACATCCTCTTTGCGCGTGCGCAAAGCATCAACATCAACGGTTGCAGTACTCGTATCTACACCAAACACAGCAAATTCTTCAAGTCGTGCGAGGTCAGCCAAAGCATGCGCAGTACGCAGAATCGTCTTTGTTGGAATACAGCCAACATTTAGGCAAGTGCCTCCCAGGCGTGTGCGCTCAACAATCGTCACCTGCAGATCAAGATTCGCAGCCTTTGCATGGTAAGCAGCTTCAAATGCGGCAATATAGCCCCCTGGTCCCCCACCTAACACAACTAATTTTTTTGCAGACATATATCCTCCATGAATGTACAGATAACAACATAACCAGTATAAAACATCAGCGCTGGACAAATCAGCAGAACACATTACATTGTCAGCAACGCACAATGATTATTTATCGATTTAGCAAAGGATAGATTTGTTGTGTAATGGCAGCAGCAGTTTTTGGACTGTTCATCGTATACAGGTGGACACCATCTATGTCCTGCTCAATCAGATCTGCGATTTGGGTCACCGCATAGTCTATTCCTGCCTTGCGAAAAGATTCATCGTCATCTATATACTTGTCGATAATTGCTTGTAACCTCGATGGAACTGATGGATTGCACAACTTGATAATGTGCCTACTTTGACGCACGTTTGTCAGCGGCATGATGCCTGCCTGAATGGGAACAACAATGCCCATGTTGCGCGCTTTATCCAAAAAGCGATAATAGCTTTCATTGTCAAAGAACAGTTGAGACACTAACTGCGTTGCGCCTGCGTCTACCTTTACTTTCAGATTCGCAAGGTCAGCTTGAGCATCTGCGGCCTCATCATGAACTTCTGGATAACAGGTAGCAATTATATTGAAGCGATCGTCACTATTGTCATCACTATCAGTTTCAAGTTCTTTGATGTAGGCAATTAGGTCACTCGCATAATCAAAGTCACCTTCTTGGACACGCTCATCATCTTCTGGACGCCTGTCTCCACGCAAAGCAAGTATGTTGCCAATTTTATGTGCGCGTAGGCGCTGCAATAAAGACTCCACTTGCTGACGTGTTAGGTTTATGCCTGGCAAATGGGCAACCGATTCAATGCCATAAGTGTTTTGAATCAGGCTAGCAATTTCGACTGTGCTTGCCGCTGTTGCTGCTGTGCCACTTGCACCATAAGTCACCGATATGTAGTCAGGTGCAAGCTGTGATAGGCCCTCTACTGCACGGTAAACTACTTCAATGGGTGCAGTCTTTTTAGGCGGATACACCTCAAAAGAAAAAATAAACTGTGCTTTGAATAAGTCTGCGATGTTCATTTGCTAATGTTGTCCTTTAGCTGACTACACACTAGTCATTACTGTTCAACAAATCAACAATGCGCGCTGCAAGCGCAGGCGCATCTGCCTCATAACACGCACCTTGACTGTCTGCCCACTCTTTTGTAACAACGGCACCACCCAGTAAAATTGACAAGTCAGGATAAGTATTACGCAGGGCTCGCACACTGTCGGCCATAGCAGGAAGTGTGGTGGTCATCAGTGCAGACAGGCACACTACATCTGCATCGTCTGCCGCTTCAAGAATGCGCTTTACTGATACGTCAACGCCTAGATTTTTGACTGACACACCCTGACTTTCTAACAACGATACACAAATATCTTTACCAATCGAATGAATATCGCCTTGCACAGTTGCAAACACGACAATTTTATTGTCATCCGCATACCCAGTACCTGTTCTAGGCTGCATCAAGTACGTCCGTGCCTGATCAACAGCAACCTTCATGGCGTCTGCGGCAACCATTAACTGAGGCAAAAAGACTTCACCTGTTGCAAAGCCTTTGCCCATATTCTGGATTGTCGGCGTTAATATATTCTCGATTATGTCACCTGCAGACACACCATCCTTAATTAAGAAGTCCATCAGTTGTGGCGCACCATCACTGTCGCCCAGCACTATGGCATTAGCTAGCTGTGCTTCTATCGACAATTCACGCGAAGTATCATCCTCGCTACCCTGCTGCAGCATAAGTTGCGGTTCAAATGCTGCGTCAAGTAGCTGCTTGAAATCTGCAAAAGCCTGCTGAAATTCGGCATTAGATTGTGCAGAATCTAACTGCCTGCTGTCAAGCTGCTCAAGCTTGCTCTCCAGATGTGCGACAACACTTCCATTGTCAAGGCGCAGTGACGAATCCAGACTGTTTTCTCGTGCAGCATTAATCACCGCAACAGCATCAGCTGTAACCCTTTCATTAGGATTGACGATTGCAGCACTTAAGCCTGCATCTGCAGCTGTCGTCAGAAAAGCAGCGTTGAGCAATGAGCGATTTGGCAACCCATGGCTAACATTGCTCACG
>WQVN01000016.1 GCA_009785795.1 Coriobacteriia bacterium | reverse complement strand
CAAATATTGCTGAGATTGCGCGCGCCTGCGAAGCTGCAGGAGCAGATGCAATCTCGCTTATTAACACCTTGCTGGGTACGGCAATTGATGCGCGCAAACGCAGTTTTGTGTTTGACCGTCAGTTCGCGGGATTATCTGGACCTGCTATTAAGCCTGTGGCTTTGCGCATGGTTGTGGAAGTAGCGCGTGCAATAAAGGTGCCCATTGTTGGCATGGGCGGTGCTTCAACAGGACTCGATGTTGCAGAATTCATGCTGGCTGGTGCAAGCGTTGTTGCAATAGGTACGGCAAACTTTGGCAATCCGCGCGCAATAAAGCGTATACTGTGTGAACTTGAGGAGTTCTGCATGACAGAAGGCGTGACCGATATCACAGAACTAATCGGCGCGGTATCGTGTTAGAAGTGAGATGCATCCAGCGCCTTTGAATGTGTAGTTCAAGGCATTGAAATGAGAGGATATAAGCATGACAATGACCGATGTAGATATTGTTCAAGCATTAAAAGATAGCGGAGCTATGCGTACTGGTCACTTTCAATTGACCAGTGGCAGACATAGTGATACCTATGTGCAGTGTGCTCGCGTCTTTGAAGGTCCTGCTCTTACGATGAAATTTGCACACGAAATGGCTTCGCGCCTGCCAGATGACTGCATGCCAGACTTTGTGATTGCTCCTGCAGTTGGTGGCATTATTATTGGCTTTGCGGTAGCGCAGGCCTTGGATCTGCCGTTCATTTTTTCTGAAAGGAAAGAGGGGGTAATGACTTTGCGCCGCTCTTTCGAAATTCCTGCAAATGCTCGTGTGGTGATTGTCGAAGATGTAATAACTACGGGTGGCAGCGTGCAAGAAGTTGTTGACTTGGTAGATGCAGCAGGAGCAAAGGTTGTAGCAGTTACCTCGCTGATTGATCGTGGGGGAGACCTTGCCTTTACTGCGGCATATTATCCACTGCTCACCATGCAAGTTGAGTCTTGGTTGCCTGAGGAATGTGTATTGTGCAAAGATGGTGTACCACTTGATTCTCCGGGGTCGCGCCGGCTTTCCTGATGCAATGCAGCTTTGACGAAGGTGAGCAAATCTCTATTTGACAGTGTAACAAAACATTGTTACACTGTATTTGCTTAAACTGATAAGGAGAATTATGAGTGCGTCCAACAATGAAAAAACAGCTAATGTGAAACAGGGTAAAGTCAGCGGGATTGGTACTGTCACTGTTGATGGTGAGGTTGTCTATGATCCCAGCATGTCGTTTGCATCAGGTGATGATGCAGAGACTAAGACAGCTCCTGCGCATCCAATAAATAACGATTCTGCCAATGCTTCAACAGGCGGTGGAGTGAAAGCTGGTACAGGCTACCAATATGCCTATTCACATAACTACCCAAAAAATGATGCTGTAGATAGTCATTCTGCTAAGTCCCGCATCAATAAATGGTACCTCTGGCTTGGTGTTATTTTGATTGTTTTGGGAGTACTTTTATTCCTTGATTTAATTTCGAATGTTATTCCTACGATGAGTCATATATTTGGCGGATATTCCTTCTGGCAATTTTGGCCCTTGTTAATAGTGATTGGCGGTATTGCTACAGCTTTTTCACCTGCGAGTGATTCGCCAAATCCAAGACTGCATGGAAAAATTTCACCTTCACAATTCTTCGGTGGCTTATCTACGATTGTTTTGGGACTTGTACTTTTAACGAATTCCTTAGGATTTGTGTACTGGATGATGTGGCTTGACATGCTTCGATTGTGGCCACTCATTTTAATAGTTGTAGGTCTTTCTATTTTGTCGCATGCGCTTAAAACTGAATGGTTTAGTGTTTTTGCCAGTGTGCTTTCGATTGTGATTTTGACTGCGGTGGCAAGTTCAATGTGGACAGCAGAACCAAGTACACTTGTAGAGCCGTTTGCGAGTTTGGGCGAGCTGGGCAGGTTGCTTGCCAACAGATAAGCTTCTTTTAATGTCTCTATAAGCTGTAAAGCTTTAATTTTAGATGGCGACTAACATGATTAAATGGCTTAAGCAATTGTACTGACAATTTCGAACACGAGGAGATTAACCAATGACTAATGTCGATAAAGATGCAACGACGCAATCAAGCACATCGAATGATGCTGAGGATTCGCAAAATCAGGCAAAGCCAGATAGCCATTTGCCTAGAAATCACCCAGATTCTTACAATTCTGGTTCGCATTCAGGTCTGACTATTTTACTGATTGGTCTGGGAGTTTTTTTGATTACCGCTGGGGCTCTAACCTTACTGCCCACTGTGATGGGACCATTTTGGCACACATTTCGTGGCACTATAGGTGTGATGATGAATTTCTTCTGGCCTGTATTCTTGATTGTTGCAGGTATTGCCGTGGTAATTTTTGCTCGAAACGTAAGCAAGCAGACATCGAGTGGTAACGGGTCGGGAATAACAGGTAAGCCATCTATGCCTCCTCATGGAGCCAGATTGATGCGCTCTCGTAAAAACCGCATGATTGGGGGCGTGTGTGGTGGCATTGGTGAGTACTTCAATATTGATCCAACTATCATTCGGATAATCGCCGTTGTTATGCTGCTGTTTCCCGTGGGACCAGTCTTTTTTGCTTATATATTGGCATGGATTATTATTCCGCTTGATAATCGCTAGTGAACTAGAATATGTAACCTAGGACAACCAGACTTGCTGCCATAACAAACATTCCCGCAAAGAGCCACCGCAGCACGATGTGGTTCTTTCCGTATTTTTGTGCGGCAGGAAACAACTGATGGATTGCTACGAACACCATGATTCCTGCCACTGCTGCAAAGGCGATGCCAAACACAGCTTCAGTATCATAGTTGATGTTTTGTAGAAGCAGCCATGCAGTGACTGCGCCAAGCAGCTGAGTCAGTCCCGTACCCGCAGAGATAGCAAAGGCCTTCAACTTGCTTCCCGTTGCGTAATAGATAGGTGCTGCTGTTGCAATGCCTTCTGGCATATTGTGCAAAATAATGGCAATGGCAATGGCGATTCCCATAACGGGGTCATACATCAGGGCAATGAAGGTAATCATTCCTTCTGGCAGATTATGGATGGCAAGAGCAGTGGCAGACATAAGCCCCGTACGTTTGAGATCTTGCTTCTCCTTGATACAAAGTTCACGATTTGCCGCTTCATTACATTCGGATGTAAATACTTCGGTGATGTCATCATTGTGAGGAACGAATTTGTCGATAATTGCCATAAGTGCAATTCCTGCAAAGAAAGTTAAGGTCGCGACCAACAGTCCTGTTTCTTCGCCATATCCATATTTTAGCGATTCTATTGCTTCTGGAAAAATCTCTGCAAAAGATACATAGAGCATTACTCCCGCAGAAAAGCTTAGGCAGCCAGATAGAAATTTTGTGTTGGTGGTTGCCTGGAAAAAGACTACAAGACCACCAAGGCCAGTTGCGAGACCCGCAATCAATATAAGAATAAATGCAAATAGAACATCAGTCATCAGGCTTCTCCAAATAGCTACTTCTGTGGGTTTATGGCAAAGATAAGTAGTGATTATCGCATATGGCAGAATGGTATCGCAAGCTTCCCCTTGCACATAGACGAGGCTTATGGTAGCCTTAGCAGTTGCTGTCTGTAAGCTTTGTGAGAGATAAGGGACTAACTGCGTGACAAAAAAAGAGGGAGCGATTGAGCTGGAGGGAACGGTAGTTGAACCGCTTCCTAATGCCATGTTTAAGGTCGAGCTCGAGAATGGTCATAAAGTACTGGCTCATATTTCGGGAAAAATGCGCATGCACTATATTCGTATTTTGCCTGGCGACAAGGTTACTGTTGAAATGAGTCCCTATGATTTGACACGCGGTAGAATTACCTACCGCTACAAGTAAGCTTGACAGTACATAAGCACCGATATTCAAAGCTTGCGTACTTTGTACGTTTCGCCTTTAATCTCGGCACTTATGCATCTGTCAACCCTGCTTGCAAACTTGATGCAATAGAACTAGTAGAAAATTATCGTCTGCGGCTGGACGTTAACAATATGAGAAAAGTATATAGATTTGAAAGGTGGAGGAGTCGTGAAAGTACGACCTTCAGTAAAGAAAATGTGCGATAAGTGCAAAGTTATCCGGCGTCGTGGTCGCGTGTTGATCATTTGTGACAACCCGCGCCATAAACAACGCCAGGGTTAGAGGAGGCATGTAGTGGCTCGTATTTTAGGTGTAGACCTTCCGCGCGACAAGCGTGTTGAGACAGGTCTAACTTACATTTATGGCATTGGTCTGACAAAGTCAAAAGAAATTATTGCGGGAACAGGTATTGATCCTGATATTCGAGTAAGTGACTTGACCGATGTCCAAATTACTCAGTTGCGCGAATACATTGATCAAAATTTGCAGGTCGAAGGTGATTTGCGCCGTGAAACATCTCAGAACATCAAGCGTCTAATGGAGATTGGCTGTTATCGTGGACTGCGTCACCGCCGCGGTCTTCCTGTACGTGGACAACGCACGCACACAAATGCACGCACCCGTAAAGGTCCGCGCCGTCAAATTGGTGCGAAAAAGAAGGGAGCGTAAGGTCATATGGCAGCTGCAAAAAAGAAAAACGTTCGTAGTCGCATTAAGCGCAGTGAGCGTAAAAACATTGCTGTTGGACAGGCTCATGTAAAGTCGACATTCAACAACACAATTATCACCATAACTGATCCGCAGGGCAACGTAATCTGTTGGCAGTCTGCGGGAACCTCTGGTTTTAAGGGTTCACGTAAGTCCACACCATTTGCTGCACAGCTTGCGGCAGAGTCTGTGGCAAAGACAGCTCAAGAGCACGGCATGCGTAAAGTTGCGGTGTTTGCAAAGGGGCCTGGAAGTGGTCGCGAAACAGCGATTCGCTCGCTTCAGGCTGCAGGACTTGAAATTGCAAGCATCCAAGATGTGACGCCAATTCCACACAATGGTTGTCGTCCGCGCAAGCGTCGTCGCGTCTAATTTTAAAAGGAGTACATCTAATATGGCTAGATATACAGGACCAGTGTGTAAGCTGTGTCGCCGTGAAGGAGAAAAGCTCTTTCTAAAAGGGGATCGCTGCTACACTGATAAGTGTGCAATGGAGAAGCGCCCGTATCCACCAGGTCAGGCTGGAAAAAAGCGTCCGCGCGAGAGCGAGTATCGTATCCAATTGCGCGAAAAGCAGAAAACAAAGCGTATGTATGGACTGCTTGAAAAGCAATTCCGCGGTTATTACGAATTGGCAAATCGCCAGCAGGGCATCACAGGTGAAAATCTATTGCGCTTGCTCGAGATTCGTCTAGACAATGTGGTCTATCGCTTAGGCTTTGCAAAATCAAGATCAGAAGCGCGTCAAATTGTTCGTCATGGACATATTCAGGTAAATGGTAGTCGTGTAGACATTCCATCATATCGCGTTCGCGAAGGTGACTTGGTACAGGTTGCGCCAAAAGCAAAAGATCTTTTGGTGATTAAAGCTGCAATTATTTCGAGTGAGCGCAGTACAGTCCCAGGATGGCTGGAAGTTGACATCGAAAAACTTCAAGGTAGTGTCATTTCGCTACCGACGCGCGACCAGATCGACTTGACGGTTAAAGAAAACCTCATCGTCGAGCTCTATTCTAAGTAAATATGAGATTAGAAGGGTTGTAGCTATGACGAAATTTATGAGACCAGAAGTCACGGTAGAAAAAGTAGACGAGAATGTATCCAGATATAGCATTGAACCACTTGATCGTGGCTTTGGCTATACTATGGGCAACTGTATGCGTCGCGTATTGCTGTCGTCCCTTGAAGGCGCAGCCGCGACCAGCATTCGAATTGATGGTGCCCAGCACGAATTCAGTGCGATTGATGGTATTCGAGAGGATGTCACCGACATCATCTTAAATGTCAAAGATCTTGTATTTCGCGATACAGGTATTGGCGAGGGTAGTGCTGAAGCAGAGCTGTCAGTGACAGGTCCTGCTGTAGTAACGGGTGCCGACTTAAAGCTTCCAAGTGAGTTTGAGTTGGTAAATCCAGAACGTGTAATCGCCACCTTAAATGATGGTGCACAGTTGACCATGTACTTGAGCATTGATGTGGGACGAGGCTATGTTTCTGCAGAGCGCAACAAGCGTCCAGGTGACGTTATTGGCGTCATTCCTGTCGACTCATTATTTTCGCCCGTACATCGCTGTACTTATACAGTAGAAAATGCTCGTGTTGGTCAGCGAACTGACTATGAAAGACTGATTCTGGAAGTTGAAACTAATGGTTCAGTGGCACCAGATGACGTGATTGCTCGTGCTGGTCGTGTGATTAACGAACACACACAGCTTTTTGTTGAGCAGACTATTACGCCAATCGAAGAAGCATCAATTTTTGTCGAAATTGATCGTAGTGACACAAGTGGTTTAGACACACCGATTGAAGAACTTGATTTATCTGTGCGTGCTTACAATTGCTTGAAGCGACAGGGCGTAAACACAATTGGACAATTGACCGAATGCACAGAAAATGACCTGATGAATGTTCGAAACTTCGGAGCAAAGTCTATCGAAGAAGTAAAGGACAAGCTCATCGATATGGGTCTGAATCTAAAGAATGGATAAGGAGTACAATCCATTATGAGACATAAAAAACGAGGTCGTAAATTAGGCAGCAGTTCTGCTCACACAAAAGCGATGCGCCGCTCGCTGACGACGGCATTGCTGCGAAACGATCGCATTAAAACAACAGAGACTCGCGCGAAAGAAATTCGCTCTGATGTTGACAAGATTATTACCTGGGCAAAACGTGGAGATGTTCATAGTCGCAGACTGGCTATTGCTGCTTTGGGCGATAAAGAGATTGTGGCAAAGATTTTTAACGAAGTAGAACGCTTTGAGGGTCGCAGCAGTGGTTACACACGCATTCTAAAGCTGGGGCCTCGCAAGGGTGATGCGGCACCTATGGTGATAATGGAGTTAATCGACTAAAAGCGTATTCAGACGCTCAATTTTTGCGTCGAAGTTTCGAAAAGGGGAAATCCACGTAGGTTGCTACGCTAGGATTTCCCCTTTTCTCATTCTCCTTAATCTTGAACGCCCGGATACGCTCTTAGATCATTGGAGTCATGTAGGCAATTTTACGCATCTGAGAATGTCTTGATTAGAGAGCAAACTAATTTTTTTGTGACGAATGTCTCTAATTACCCACTGTCTTATTCACTATTTTTATGTGCGCTAAGGCTATAATGTATGGGTTGTTTAATCACGATAAAACAGAGGGCAGGTACTTCCATGGCTTTTAATGACTTGTTTATACGTACTGCGAGATTGCAGCCGACAGAGGCGACTCCCGTGTGGATGATGCGTCAAGCAGGACGCTACATGAGCGAATATCGTGAGATTCGTGCTAATCATACCTTTCTTGAAATGTGCTACGATCCAGACCTCGCAGTGGAGATTACCTTACAGCCAGTAGACTTGATTGGTGTCGATGCAGCTATTTTGTTCAGTGACATTTTAGTGCTATTTCCCGGAATGGGATTAGATCTTGAGTTTCAAACAGGCATAGGTCCTGTTATCAATAATCCAATTCGCAGCTTGGCAGATGCAAAAGCTTTGCGCTTTGGCGACCCAGATCGTGATACACCTTACGTGATGGAGTCAATTCGTATTGCACGTCACGAGTTGCGCGATAAAGTGCCGCTGATTGGATTTAGTGGTGCACCTTTCACTCTTGCAAGTTATGCAATCGAAGGAAGAGGCACGCGTGAATTCATTAACTGTAAATCGTTCATGTGGAACGAACCAGAAGGCTGGGACGTTCTGATGAGTAAATTCACACAGTCGATTATCGACTACATGTGCGCGCAAATTGATGCAGGTGCGCAAACGATACAGCTCTTTGATTCATGGGTAGGATTTCTCTCACCGCGCGACTATGAGCAACGCGTTTTACCCTATTCAAAGCAGGTGCTTGATGCTGTTGTTTCGTACGGCAAGGGTAAAGCAGATGATGGTGGCGATGTACCTGTTATTCACTTTGCTAATGGTGCAACCTCAATGATTGATTTGGTGCAGCAAGCTGGCGGTAATATTGTTGGACTGGATTGGCGCTTGGACATGAAGCGTGCAGTTAACCTGATTGATTCACGCTTTGGCATTCAGGGCAATATTGATCCGATATCGCTTTTTGCGAGCGAAGAAGAGATTAAGGCAAAGGTTGTTGATATCTTAGAAGCAGTTGGCAAGCGACCTGGTCATATTTTTAACCTAGGTCATGGCATTCAGAAAACAACTGACCCTGATAAAGCACGCCATTTTATCAAGACGGTTCAAGAGGAATCTCGCAGGATTCGTTCGTGATGCATAAGAGCGATTGAGTAGTAGACATAAATATTTGCACAGCTTGTGCACCATGCATTCTCTCAATTGCTTACTTGCCTCTCGCATGCTACGAATTGTCAATTTGACCAGAAAGGTGTCATGAGAGGTAAAACGGGCATATTACTAGTGGGCTTTGGAGGACCTCGCTCCTTGGATGAGGTTGCTCCCATGCTTGAGCGGGTGATGGGCATTAGTCCGCCACCATCTGTTGTGACAGTTGTTCAAGAGAAATATGTGACCATTGGGGGAAAGTCACCAGTTGTGCTGATTGCAGAGACGATTTCTAGGCAGTTACGAACGACACTTGAGGAAAGTGAACTGACAGAGTGCATCCAGCATGTTCAACTAGGTATGTGCTTTACTGATCCAGATATTGCAGACGGATTAATGAGGCTTGTAGCAGCAGGATGTGAGCGCATCATTTATCTGTCGATGACGCCGTATGATTCTTGGGCAGCATGGACTAATCCTGCAGAGCGCGTATGCAATGAGGCGGCGATACAGGGAATTAGCGAAGTACTTATTGCACCTACTTTTGGCATGTCGGATGCTTACATCTCTGGACATATCGCACAAATTGCTATCGCTCTGAATTCTCTTTCACAATCTGATAGACAGTCTTGCGGACTTGTCTTTGCGGCTCATTCGCTGCCTCTTAAAGATAAACATGAAGATGCTGTGCAGTACCAAATGCAGCTTGGATGCGCAGGTAAAGCAATCAGCACAAAATTCGGTCTTTCTCCCTCTCAAATCTCATTTGCTTACACTTCGGTGGGAGTTCGTGGAGGGGAGTGGCTTGAGCCAACTCTCGATAACGAGCTTGCCAGACTTGCCAAAACGGGGATTGATTTAGCCATCGTCTGTCCACTGGGATTTGCGACCGACCACATGGAAGTTCTTTATGACATTGATATAGATGCAGTCAAAAAGGCTCACTTACTTGGAATAGATATTGTGCGTACCCCAACGCTTGCAACCACCCAAGAAGTCAACCCAGCACTAATTGCTGCCATGATGAATTCCATCCAGAATGCCCTTAACAATGGCTAACAGCAATTCACTTCATATCGCAATTATAGGTGCAGGTATTGCAGGGCTTGGTGCCGCTTACCAGTTAAAGCGTGCAGCAGAAACAGGCGATTTCGATATTAGTTATACGGTGTTTGAATCTGACAATCGAATTGGTGGTCAGTTATGGACGGATCGTCCGACCTTGCCTTGTGGAGGTGCTGTCATTGCAGATGGCGGCAGCGATTCGTATCTGACACGCAAACATGCCACAATGGCACGCGTTGCGTACTTGATGGGAACAGAGAATCAACTTATAGGTACTGATGACAGCACAAAGCAGACTTTTATCGTAAAAGGCGGCAAGTTAATTCCGCTGCCAGATGGCATCATGATGTTTGCGCCTACTAAAATTTTGCCCATGGCAACAACAAAGCTTTATTCGTGGCCAGCAAAATTCCGCATGGCAGCAGACTTGATTATTCCACGTAAAAAACTTGATCCCGGCATAGATGAAAGTATTGGTTCACTGGTCAGACGACGTTTGGGCTCGGAATGTATGGATCGCCTTGCAGAGCCACTTGTTGGTGGCATCAATGGTTCAAATCCAGACACCATGTCGACTCGCGCAACTTATCCCATGCTGCTGGATATGGAGCAAAAATACGGTTCGTTAATACGCGGCTTTCTTGCCCAAAGAAAACAAGTAGAGGAGATGCGCGTCAAAGCATCTGCAATGACAGGCAAGCCATCCAGTTCTGCCCCGCGCACTTTTTTTAGTTCCTGCATTGATGGATTAGATGATTTTACCAACAGCATGGCTCAAGCTATAGGTGAGCAAAATATCCGAACTCGCACTCCTGTTACAGCACTTAAGCGCATTACAGATGGGAAATATGAGCTAACTGTTGCTCGTGAGGAGAGTACAAATATTGTTCGACGCAGTGGCGTTATCTGCGAGCATAGTTCTGGCATGCAGGATAACACAGTGCAAGAAACGATACATGCAGACGCTGTCATAATTACCGCACCTGCTTGGACTGCTGGTGAGATGCTAAATGATCTTGCGCCAGAAGTTGCTGAAATTCTTTCTGGTATCCCGCATTCGTCCTGTGCGACGATTATTACAGCATTTGATGAGGCAGATGCGCTCTTTGCAAAGGATTGGCATGGCATCCTTGCACCAGGAATTGAACATCAAAAAGTTACGGGCATATCGCTGATGTCGTCAAAATGGGCGGGACGTGCTCCTGCAGGATCGGTATTGCTGAGAGGCTTTGTTGGAGGTGCGCGCGATGATGTAACACATAATTTGCCAGATGATGAGCTGGTAGAGCTTGTGTGTAAGACATATGTTGACTTATTGGGACTTGCCCCAGATGCGGTGCCTACCTATGCAAAAGTGTTTCGTTTTCCTCGTGCAATGCCACAGTATATTGTTGGTCATCTTGACCGCATGAAAGCACTTAACCAGCATATGGCAAAGCAGATAGGTCTTGCATTGGGCGGCGCTGCCTATACGGGAGTGGGCGTTCCCAATTGTCTAGAAAGTGGTGAAGAAGCTGCATTAAAAATCCTCAGCGACTTAGGATGTGTAGTAGATGATGCCAGATAACAGAGGAGCTATGAAAAGTCCGCACATTGTCATTATAGGTGCAGGTATTACAGGTCTATCTGCAGCATATTTGCTTGAGCGTGCAAAGCGTGATGGTGTTGAGTTGTCGTACACATTGCTCGAGCGCGATGACAGGATAGGGGGCAAAGTTGCAGGAGAGGTTGTCCATGACCCCGAAACAGGGGAGCCTTACATCATAGATGGCGGACCAGATTGCGTTGCTTCTTACAAGCCTGGTGCACGTCGCATGACAACTACTTTGGGGCGACAGGATGATTGGCTGCCCAGTAATGAAGCCAAAAAGAAGGTTTACATTTATCGTAATGAGCAGATGCATGCACTGCCAGATGACTTCAGCATGTTTGTTCCCACTGAGTTCAAATCCTTGTTTGCGACAGACTTGCTGTCAGAAGACGGCAAAATGGACATGATTCGCGAAATGGTTATTCCGCCACGCGATTGGCAGGTGGCAGGACAGAGCGCAAGTGGCAAAGGTGAGGCTCGTCGCGATGAATCGCTCGAATCCTTTGTCGTGCGTCGTTTTGGACGTGAAGTTCTTGACTACCTGGCTGAACCTTTCATTGGCGGGGTTCATGCATCAGATCCCGCAGATATGTCACTTGCGGCGACTTTTCCTATGTATTTGGACTTGGAGGAAAAGTACGGCAGTGTTATTCGCGGAACTGTCATGACGAAAGCTGCGCGAGTACGTGCTGCAGCAAAGCAAGCGCCAAGAGATAGTATTTGGGGCAGTACGGTCTTTGCAAGCTATAAAGGTGGCATGCATCAGTTGGTAGATGCAATTGCCAGTCATGTTACAAGCAATATTCGTTTGGGTGCCACAGCAACTGGTTTGACGCAGGCAGATGATGGTAGTTACTGTGTTCAGATTCGTGAGAATTGCAATATTCGGGCAGATGCAGTTATCATTGCAACGGAGTCCTTTGCGGGTGCTGCCATTACGAAGGGTATTGATGCAGAAATTTCTGCTGCCTATGCGGGTATTCCCAATATCAGTTCATCCACAATATCTTTTGCATTTCGTGAAAGTGATCTGGAGCTTAATCGCTTAGATGGATTTGGCGTATTGGTGCCAGAAATTGAAAAACGTAACCTGCTTGCAGCATCGTGGTCATCAACAAAATGGCCAGGTCGTGCGCCTGAAGGACGTATTCTAATTAGGGGATTTGCGGGGACACCAAAAAATCAGGCGATTATGGAACTGTCTGACGATGAGCTGACTGCGGTAATTCTGGACGAATTGCGTCACGTTATGAGATTGCCAGCAGACGCAGAGCCGCTATTTGCTCGCCTGTATCGCTGGACGCTGGGGATGTCACAGTATAAAATGGGTCATCTCGATAGAGTCGAGATTATTGAAGAACGTAGCGCAGCACGCAAGGGACTTGCCTGTGCAGGTGGGTGCTTTCGAGGTGTTGGCATTCCTAACTGTATTGACGGTGGGGAGGCAGCAGCGCGAAAAGTTTTGGCAGATTTTGATTTGGAATATGATGAGGGATGACCATGCTCGCAGAACGTGCATTACGATTAGGGACACGTGTTCTCAATAAGAACTATTTGAATGGAGATATTTCAGCGACTGCTGACATCTTGCCAAAGGCCGATCCTGATGCTCGCTATATGCTATACATGCATATTCCATTCTGCAAGCAACTGTGTACATATTGCTCATTTAATCGCTTTTATCACAAAGAAGACCGCACGCGCGACTACTTTGTCTCTCTTCGCCGCGAGCTGGAAATGGTCAAAGAACTAGGTTATCGTTTTGATGCGACTTATATTGGAGGAGGAACACCTACGGTTTTGCTTGACGAATTGGTCGGCATTATCGATTATGCGAAAGAGTTATTTCCCGACATTAAGGACGTTTCAACAGAAACCAATCCAACCGACCTAGGTGATGAGCTTTTTGATGCTCTTACTCCGCGCGTTGACCGTCTGTCAGTAGGCGTGCAAAGCTTTGATAATGACTTGTTGCGCTACATGAGTCGCTATAAAACAACGGGCTCTGCCGAAGAAACACTTGCCGCTGTTCAAAGCATTCAAGGCAAGTTCGACTCTTTTAATGTTGATATGATTTTTAACTTTCCCACACAGACTTTTGAAGGTTTGCAGCGCGATCTTGATTTGGTGTTACAAACAGGATGCAATCAAACAACTTTTTATCCTTTGCTTGCAAGTCCACTTCGTCGCAAGCAAATGGCAAAAGATGTTGGAAAGGTTGACTTCAAGCGCGAGTATGAAATGTACAAAATGGTTTGCGATATTCTGTATGGTGCAGGATTTGTGGGTTCAAGTGCTTGGACCTTTAGTGCAAGCAAGGATATGATCATTGATGAATATATCGTAGATTATCCTGAATACGTTGGAATTGGTGCAGGTGCGATGTCGTACTTGCAGGGTCAAAATTATACCAATGCCTTTGGTCTGCGCGATTATCATGCAGGTATTGCAGCGGGCAAAATGCCTATTGCCAGCATGACGCAAAGCGCAAAAAGTAAGACGGTTGACATGCGCTACTATTTTGCAACGAAGCTTTTCGGGCTGCGTCTAGATAAGCAGGAATTTCGTGAGCGTTTTGGTGTTGACATTGCAAAGGGACTGCCTGTCGAAATGACCTTTATGCGCGCGAATGGTGCTTTTGCGATTGATGATGAAAACGAGCTAACATTGACTGATAAAGGTCGTTACCTCACTCTAGTCATGATGCGTGAAACACTTGCAGGCTCAAACGATTATCGCGATCAAATGCGTGCAGATCTTAATCCAGATGAGTATCGCGAATTGTTAGACGAAGATGCTCAATAATGTTCCAGGTGCCCAGACTCGGTGTCGGAATGGAATAACTCAACTGCTCATGTAAAGGCACTACGCTTCACGATTAGACTACTCCATTCTTTTTGATTCTGTCCATTTGGAGCATTATTGAAAATTTAAGTGTGTCTTAGGGATGTAGTTCGCAAATATTTTTATGGAGACGTTTTGGCATGAACTGCTGGCGTCGTTTTTCGTTGTGACGTTCAGGAATTGCGATAGCGTCATAGAAAATTTGCCACAAATGCTGATAGTCATGATCGTCTACATCGGCATCAGGAAAGCGCAATCCCTCTGCCGCACTCAAATACCATTGACCATCTTCTGATATGCCTGCGATATGATGCACCTCATCATAGATGATGAATTGTTGAATGTTGAAGCGTGCAGCGAAGTGATCCATGATTAAGGGGACAACATTGTGCTTCGGGTTGATGGTGGCGCAGTATACACCTGGAGGGACTTTTTCAAAACGTGCAAACATAATCATATGCTGTTGTTCGCGCCCAACAGAACGGTATAGATCTTCAATAGGCAGGATATCTGGGTGCGAGATGTCATCCAGAGCGACTGAGCCGCGACTAAATCCTTGTCGCAAGTAGTGATACAGTAGCAATTCTTTACCTGAATTGGATGCGCAAAAGCAGGCACGAACTTTTTCCCAGGCCAGACGACCCAATTTTTTATGGATGCCTGTACGGACTCTTTGCCATTGTTCATCAACGGTTTGAACGGGATAAAGCTCTTGCTCTAATCGATATTGCAGACCATTTGTGGTGGCAATATTTGCGGGACGTTCACGTCGCAGATAGGATTGAAATACGCAACAGAGGAATCCTTCAAATGTTCCGTCATATGTGTAGATTAGCATGAGAAATATATCTGGTGCCAGCCGAGATCCGACCCTTTAATAATTCCAGGATCGGATCTCGGAAACGGAGGTTGATATTACAAGTGCCTGTCAAGATGCAAGCCTTAGATTGCGATGGAAAGACTCGTCAAAGAGTGAGAGTTGTCTGCTTGCTTGTTCTTTGCTCACAATGTCACGATAGCTGCGTTTACGGGCTTCCTCGCTGGTTAGACCGTGATATATAAGATCATGATCAAAGCGTAGACCATCACGATATTTACCTTTGCAGGTGATGAACCATTGGGCGCGCTTCAGCACAATGCGCAATGCTGCCAGACTGTCAAAGCTTAAATGTGCCGATTTGCGCGCTCGTATAATTTTGCGTGCGCCAGTAGTTCCAATTCCGGGCACGCGGATGAGATCATCAAAAGATGCGCGGTTAATTTCAATAGGGAAGCGGTCAAGGTTGCGCAGTGCCCACAGACATTTAGGGTCAAGTGTGGGATCAAGGAACGGTGCTTCTGGAGTGAGTAGTTCGTCTACGCTGAAGTTGTAAAAACGCAGTAACCAATCAGATTGATACAGGCGATGTTCGCGCAATAGGGGAATACTTCCATCGTGTGAAGCCCGTTTTATGATATCTATATCGCCTACAGGCAAATACGCTGAGAAGAAAACACGCTTCAGGCGGTATTTTGCATATAGTGCTTCCGTCAGGCGCAAGATCTCGAGATCACTTTCTGGACTTGCTCCAATAATCATTTGCGTTGCCTGTCCAGCAGGAGCAAAGCGTGCTGGACGACCAAGAGTAGTCTTTGCCTTATAACAGGCATCAAGTCCTGTGCAGGTGCCGCGCACTTCACAATTGCTGCAGTTCGCAACGAGTTCTTGTGAGCGACGACTTTCGCGCCTGCCCTTCCATTCCAACAAATTTTGCCAGTTCTCATTTGAACTGTCGCGAATTTGCTTCATGCCAGCAAAAATATTGTCAGGACTTTTACTGGGAGCAAGTTGCTTCAAGCTGTTGCTACTGGGCAATTCAATGTTAATGCTAAGTCTGTCTACCAGTAGACCTAATTGCTGCAAAATGTCAGATGAGGTTGCAGGGATGACTTTTGCATGGATATAGCCATTAAAGCCGTAATTGTTGCGCAGTAGATGAATCGCTTGCGTCATGCGCATACTGGTTTCATCAGCGTTTGCGACAACACCCGAAGAAAGAAACAAGCCTTCGATATAATTGCGACGGTAGAATTCGATTACGAGTTTTGCCAATTCGTGCGGTTCAAAGCTGGCACGCGACTGATCGTTGCTGGCACGATTAATGCAGTACGCGCAGTTGTGGATGCAATCATTACTCATCAGCACTTTTAGGAGGGTAATGCATCGTCCATCGGCAGAAAAGCTATGGCAGATGCCTGCGCTACAGGCACTGCCCAGTAGTCCTGGCAATGCACTGCGATTTACGCCGCTTGACGTGCAGGCTGCATCGTATTTTGCAGCTCCTGTGAGTATTTCTAACT
>WQVN01000015.1 GCA_009785795.1 Coriobacteriia bacterium | reverse complement strand
CCCGGGGGCGAGTCGATGCGCGCCATGCAGGCCCGCGCGGTGGACGCGGTACGCGACTGGAACGCCCGGATCGAGGCCGACCACGGGGCCGGGGCGAGCTATCTGATGTGCTCGCACGGCGACATCATCAAGGCGATCGTCGCGGACGCGCTCCCAATTTTGCTCTTTCTGCGATTCGATATATGACTTGATTTCTTTACGCATATCTTCAACAGTGTCAAAGCCAATCATTGCTGAAAAGTCGTCATCAACAGAAGGAAGCTGTTTTTCCTGAATTGTGCCAACCGTCAGATTAAAGACCATAGTCTTACCTGCAAATTCTTCATTTGCACCCATATCTTCGACTTTGAACTCGATAGTCAATTCGTCGCCTGCTTTTGCGTCCAACAAGCCCGCATCAAAAGCTTCTGGCATCATACCTTGTCCCAGCTGGTACATTTGATCTTCTACCTTTGAGCCTTCATACTCTTTGCCATCAAGGGTAGACTCGAAGCTAAAAGTCACAAAGGAATCCTCAGCGATTTTTGCATCTGCATCCTCAAGGGGTGCATACTGTGCAAAGCGCTCAAGGGTAGCCTGTATTTGCTGGTCAATCTCGCCCTCTGTCGCTTCGCGCGGCATCATGGTGATGCTGACCTCTTCTGTTTTCAGAGTCAGCTCAGGACGCAAGCTTATTTTCAGAGTGTAACTGTAGTCCTCGCCCTCGACCAATTCTGCAGGATCATCAAATTCTGCCTGCCCAGCAGTGCGCAGTTGCTCTGCGTCAGCAGCCAGCGGATAAGTCTCATTTACAATCGCTTCAAGTGCTTGTGCCAGCACATAGTCACGTCCCACTTGCCCCTCAACGACGCTACGCGGAGCTTTCCCCGGTCTAAAGCCTGGAAAGCGTAGTTGCTTTGCTATTGAGCGGAATTCGTCAGCAATTGCCTTTTCGACACGCTGAGCCTTGACGATAACCGTAACTTCAGCCGTTCCATCATCTGCACGTACTACTTTACTTGTAAAGCTCACGAAAAAATCCTTCCACGCGTCGCTCATATTCATTTTCTATAACTGATTGATTTTACTATACTCGAGGAAAGGTATAAAGGTCTTCCCCGCAGTCTCCAGCAACACGTTTAACAAAAGTTCAGATATATCATTAAAAATTTGAATAGTAAAAATTGCTCTGCGCTACACAAAATGTTTGATATACTTATCCATTCGTGTGCGGGTGTGGCGGAATTGGCAGACGCGCTAGATTTAGGTTCTAGTGAGCAACGCTCGTGGAGGTTCAAGTCCTCTCACCCGCACCATTTGAAAATTATGTTTTACGGACTTGAACCTGGAGTACAAAAATCATGAAAAAAGTGTTCAGACTTATCACACTTTCGATCCTCATCACTTTCATTCTGTCAGCAAGCGTAGCAATTGCCGCAAATACAGCTATCGCTGTCAGCAATTCACAAGAATCAATCGAACAGCAGCTCATTGGCACATGGCAATGGGACTACGGCGATTATTGGCTCCTCATCTTTCGCGAGGATGGCACCCTACTAGATGGCCCTCCTGGCTTGAGAACAACATACAATTGGCAAGTTGCTGACGGCAGACTATTTGTCGACGGCGATGATTGGAATATGCGTATCGACGGAA
Organism: Coriobacteriia bacterium; assembly: GCA_009785795.1. Classification (GTDB taxonomy): domain Bacteria; phylum Actinomycetota; class Coriobacteriia; order WRKU01; family WQUG01; genus WQVN01. The sequence goes on along the minus strand of WQVN01000015.1, from coordinate 14,762 downwards.
ACACTCTCACGCTTGATAGGTTTGGATCTGATCACACCTATTTCTGGTACAGCGATTCAACCGAAGGCGAAGAAAGCCTTTGGGCTCTTGGTGTCATCGCGCTAGGATGCATATTTACAATTGCAGTTATAGCTGTTGTCATAATACTATTCTTTGTGCTGCGGAATCGAAGACAAAAACAAGAAATGCAAGCACAGATGGCACAGATGCAGTCACAGCTCCACAATCAGCCACAGCAATTTGGGAACCATCTATCGCAACAACCACCATTTAATAACCATCAGCCACCAATACAGAGACATTAATGTAAACCTTTAAGAATCAATCCTCTTTTCAAGATACTCCTTGAAAAGAGGTATTTCAAAGCCCACTTTTCCGCGCCCTCTCGACCCAATGATGCCCTGCTCAATCAGGCGGCGGCGATACTGGCTGGCATAACTTGCATTAACGCTAAGTCTTTCAGCAATGTCCATCATCTTGCTCTCGCCTCCATCGCGCAACATTGCCTGCAAAAAACGAAGATCATTTTCAGAGAGCTCCCGCATTGTTACGTCAAAAATCCTGCTTTCCATATCTGCCAGAGCGTAGCGAATTCCCTCATCTGCATCTAGCAAATTTATTTCATTTCGCTGGGAATTTTGACGCCACACATGATAGCCGACTAACTGGATAAGAAAAGGGAAGCCTCCTGTGGCAATGGTCATTTGCTTCAAAGCTTCTTTTTGAACAGTTCTTTCTGACAGCTCAATTGTCTTCTTAATCGTTTCACGCACTTCGTGCTCTTCATGTATCACGCCCAGCTGATGTTGCACTGCACGTCGCAAAAATGAAATTGTCTTATCGTGCAATAGTGCAGATACGTTCTGGGGCAATCCAGCCATCAGCAGGGCAACTTTTCTGCGCTCACGAACAAAGTGCTGAAAAGCTACCACCAGACTACGCATCTCATCGAGGCTGATGTTTGCCTCATCTACTGTTATCAATAAGCCAATAGACTGCTTATTGAGTTCATCCAAGAGCATGTTCATACGAGAACGCCAGTTGCCTTGAGACCTGTCAACAATCTCTCTGGTGGCACCAAAGCCAGCAACAGTCACACCCGTAAGATGACTTTTTGCCTGCGCCTCAACAAACTCCGCAGCCGCTTCCTGCGTGCGCTCATACACGTCTTCAAGCATTCCAGGAATTGCAGTCACATCCGCAGAAATCCAACCATACTGTTCAGCATCCTCTGCGATCTTGGTCAACAATGCAGTCTTCCCACTACCTCGTGCACCTACAAAAAGACTGATTCGATTTGGTTCTCCCAGACCTCCTTCCAGACCACGCAGCACATCACTTTTAACATCTGTTCTTCCAGCAAACAAAGGTGGAACACTGCCGAAAGTGGGAGTAAATGGATTTGTTTTGTCCGACATAACTAAGTCCTCCAAAATCCAATGATTGATTTCTTTTAGAAAGTTTTAATTTCTTTTAGAAAGTTTTAATTTCTTTTAATTTCGTAGATAGCATAACACATGCGTTACCTTTTGACTATCTGTCTCACTCAAAGCAATATTCGGAAGTTCAGTAGACAGTCTTGGACTTGCAAAGAAGTCAAAAATCAATTCTGTAGGATGACGGCAAATCCTGCATCATGTGCCTGATACAGACCTTCAAGCTCAATGCCTGCATCTGCAAAAGTACGTGCAGCACCTACATCGTCGCAGTCAAAGCTTACGCAAATCCCACAAGAAGAACTCAGCTTGCGAGGGACAGACATCATCTCTGCTCGCACGCCCGCAGCTTGGAGCTCTTTGTAAAGCGACAGAGCTCCAAAGTGACTATAAAAAGTTGCTATGTAGTTACCCATGTTTCTTTCTTTGGACATTCGCCAGAAGTGTTGATGATTTTCACCAAGCTTCTGGCATTATGACTGCGCTTGTCAGTTGACCATGAACGGTTAGACCGTACATGCAGGTTACAATTGCGCCCTATCGAAAAAGGTATTGCAAACTGCAATGCTTACCACTATAACAGCAATAACTATAAACCCATAGACAGCGTTCTCGCCAATGCCCGCTGGACTCGATGCCATATTGAAATTGTGCATCAGAGCAGCACCTGCAATCATGCCTGCCACAGCCATCACACTATCAGGATTGCCGCTTCCCGCAAGGACAAGCTGTCTAAAAGGACATCCAGCTAACAAGGTTGCACTAAAGCCCACAAGGGTCATGCCTAAGAAATTCCATAACCCATCAGTATGTGCTATCGGTTGATCAGCAAAGCCTAAATTAAACGTTCCTAAGATTAAATTCCCAACAAAGGCAACCACAAGAAGCGCAACAAACGCCCATAACATAGGCGGAATCTTTTTCATCAAAATCGCATCTCTGATTCCACCAGTAAAACATAACCTTGATGCAAAGCCTAATGCGCCTATTGCAAGACCTGCAGCAAGTGCGATTAGCAGGGGCGCATGCATACTTCCTGGTCCTTCAATCGAAAAGAGAAGGATCACCGGAGCAAACAGGACAATCCCCAACAAAATAAGAGCCGCAATAGGCAGCAGTGAGCCCTCTAATTTGCCCTGATCGTAGTTGCGCTTAAGAGAAAAGCCTTTCTTCAAAAAAAGCGTCGCTACAAAGATGCCTGCCACCAATCCAAACAATCCTACAATCGCATTAAGATCACCTGCACTGATGCGCAGCAGCATGCGAAGTGGGCAGCCCAAAAATATCAGTGCGCCCATCATCATGGCAAGTCCCAAAACAAAACGAGTCACCGGAGCAGACCCACCCTTTGGCTTGAATTCTTTTCGCGCAAACGCAAATATGAATGCGCCAAGCACGATGCCTATAATCTCTGGTCGTACATATTGAACCATTGCGGCAGAATGCAATCCCACAGCTCCTGCGATATCACGCAAGAAGCAGGCAACGCAAAAACCCATATTTGCTGGATTGCCTAGCGCTGTCAATGTCAAAGCAGTTATAGCAACTATAGCTCCTACAGCAGACAAAAACAAAACATGAAATATCTTCAGCCTGCTCTCTTTTCTCTCCCAACCTGAGAGATTAGAGTTATCAACCTTCAACATCTCATCACTTCCACTTTTAAGATCTTCGCTATTGCTATCAGCAGACATTCATCTAATCCTTAAAATTCGAAATCCACATACTCCAACATTGACAAGTCTAGCACCAAATTCTCGTAATTATGATAGTATTTATTAATGTGAATGATTGAACCTATTACTATGGTTGATAGTGGGTTGATGACCGGCCAATAATAGCACCAACAATAGGAGCACGATGACTGACAGCGCAGTACCGCCCAAAACAGTGTATTTCGACAATGGCTCTACCTCTGTGCCAAAAGCTCCTGGCGTAACACAAGCCATAACAGACTACTTGACCGCAGGGGCATACAACGTGGGACGTGGCGGATATGCTGGCAGCTTTGACATCGGGCTTCAAATCCTCGAATGTCGCGAACGTATCGCTACCCTTTTCAACGCGGACGATCTGCGCACAGTCATCTTCACGCCCAGCTTAACCTATTCACTTAACGCAATCCTGCAAGGCTTCCTCAGCAATGGCGATCACGTCATCACCACATCAATGGAGCACAACTCAGTTATGCGCCCCTTGCACGAACTGCAAAAGCAGCGCACTATTACATACGACACCGTTACCTGCGACAACAACGGCATGCTGAACCCTGACGACATTATTCCACTCATCAACAGCAATACCAAAGCTATCGTCATGACCCATGCCTCAAATGTATGTGGAACCATACTTCCCATTGATAAGGTCGCAGAGATATGCGCATCCCACAACCTGCGTCTCATCGTTGATGCAGCACAAACTGCAGGGGTACTGTCCATTGATGCCAGCACCATCGATGCCCTTGCTTTCCCCGGTCACAAAGGACTGCTTGGATCTACAGGTATCGGTGGTTTTATCATCAAACAGGATTTTGCCAAGTCTGTCCATGCCAGCATCTGGGGCGGCACAGGCAGCCAATCACACGGCTTTGACCAACCTTCTTTCCTACCTGACAAATTTGAATCGGGAACACAGAACATCGCAGGAATTTTGGGGCTAAAGACAGCAATTGAATACATCCAGTCACGTGGCATCAACAACATCTACCAGCATGAAATGAAGCTGTACCAGCAGTTTGTAGACAGTGCTGCAAATATCGCAGAAATGCGTCTGATTGCCACCAGCCCTACCGTGCCAAAAGTTCCTGTAATTTCTGTCGATTTCCCCAACCACGATATTGCAGATATTGCCACGCAGCTTGACCGCGATTACAGCATTATGGCACGTTGCGGACTGCACTGTGCACCAGCCGCGCATAAAACGCTTGGCACCTATCCTGCAGGCACTCTGCGCTTTTCCTTCGGACATAATAATACTGCATCAGAAGTTGACTGTCTGTTACACGCCTTACAAGAAATTCTGGACTAAGCAATATGGAATTTCGCCAGATTGAAGCATTTCTCAAAGTAGTTGAAGCAGGCAGCTTTTCGCAAGCAGCAAAAGAGCTACACGTCTCACAACCATCAATCAGCACCTATATCAGCTCACTTGAACGCGAGCTTGGCACAACACTTCTCAATCGCTCAACAAAGACAATATCTGTTACCTCTGCAGGCGAACAATTTATGCGTCAAGCAAAAGAGCTCATCGTCTTGCGGAGTGCGTCCATTGATGCCATAAAGCACCTTAGCACAGACCTCAATGGTGAAATCCGTATTGTAGCGTCCAGTGTACCCGCTACGTCCCTCCTGCCCCAAGCACTGGCAGACTTCCATGCGCGCTACCCTGAGGTACGCTTTGTGGTTGAGCAGGCAGATACCGTAGCTGCTGTTCAGGCAATTGCAGACAACCGCGCAGATATTGGATTTGCGGGCAGTAAGGTAAAAGGTGACTACTGCATTTTTGACGAATTCACTGACGACCAGCTAATTATCATCGCCCCCACAACAGCACACACTGAAACAACTTCTTTGGCAGATATGCTGTACTCACACAGTTTCATCTGTCGCGAGCAGGGATCTGGGACGCGTATCCAATACGAGAAATACCTTCAGCAGCAAGGCATTAGCCTTGCAAATATTTCTGTCTGCGCTCGCATGAGCAGCACACAAAGCATCATTAACAGCGTCGCGAGCGGACTGGGAATATCTATCATATCTGAACTTGCAGCACGCCCAGCCATTGCAAGCGGACAAATCAACGTCTTACACACAGAACATCTTCTGCCGCAAAGAAAAATCTACACCGTGCTAAACAAGCACATCGCTAAATCCTACACGCTTAACACTTTTTTGAAATTCCTTGGCAGCAATTAAAAATCCCCTGTGCATTCCACAGGGGATTTCTTCAACTGCGATACTTAAAATTGTACTAGCAACAGTCACAACCTGATCCTGCACCTGGTGCCATACCTGGCTGCAGATTACGCGGACAGTTCCCGTCTCCTGAACAGTTCTGCCACATAAGACATCCAGCTTCATAGCATCTGCGCTGCTCCAAATGCGACTGTGCAACTGCCACTGATGCAACCGCCAGTCCAATAATCAGCACAAAAGCCAGTACGATAAATACACGCTTCAAATCACTACTCATTTGTTCCGCCTTTCCTAATGACGTCGTTCAGTCTACCATCTTTAATCTCATATACGATTTCTGCTTGAGCTGCCAGTTCGCTACTGTGAGTAACAATCACAATAGTTTTGCCATCTTTGTGAATCTTAAACAGCTGATCAAGCACTTCTTTTTCAGACTGTGAGTCTAGATTACCAGTTGGTTCATCCATCAGCAAGATATCAGGATCATTTGCCAATGCCCGTGCAATAGATACGCGCTGTTGCTGCCCACCAGAAAGTTCGCTGGGCTTCGCATCTGCCTTCTCTTCAAGTCCGACCATCGCCAGCAGCTCCAATGCTCGTACACGCTGTGCTTTTGCACCCTTTGGTGCATTCGCGCTAAACATCATTGCCGTTTCAATATTCTCTGCTGCAGTCAAATTTTTCAATAGATTAAAAAACTGAAAGACAAATCCCAACTTACTCGCGCGTAAATCACTTAATTCACTGTCATTCAGTCCCGCAATCTTCACCCCATCAATGATGACATCGCCAAAGGTCGCGCGGTCAAGCCCTCCAATCAAGTGCATCAGAGTGCTCTTTCCGTGTCCTGATGGTCCAATAATGCAAGAAAATGAACCAGCAGGAACATCCATGCTGATGCCCTGCAGGGCAGGTGTTTCCAATTTCCCACTACTGTAGGTCTTGCTGAGGCTGTGTGTCTGTATAATCATATTATTCATAGCTAATCGCCTCCACGGGGCTCAGTCCTGCCGCTTTCCATGCAGGATAGATGCCAGACGCAACAGCAATCACAATCGCGAATACAATCGCGAATACAAAGGTCATCGGCTCGATGCTTGCCTCGGGAGACGCACCCTTCATCATTTGATCAAAGCTTGCAAGTAAGGTTGGTGCTGCAAATACCGATATTAGCACGCCAACTACAGAGCCCAAAATACCACCAAGCAAACCGTACAGACCTGATTCAAGCAAGAATATCTTGAAGATATCTGCGCGTGTACTACCTATCGAGCGTAAAATTCCAATCTCGCGACGACGCTCATATATGGCAGTCATCATAGTATTGATAATGCCAAAGGCTGCTGCAATCAGTGATATTCCTGCGATTGCTTGTAAGGTCACTTCAATGGATCCCAGCATTCCCATCACTGTTTCAAGTAGCTGATCGTTCGTATTCACGGCAACGTTTGCAACATCTAAAATCGCAGCAACATAGGCATCCGTCTGATCCAGATGTTCAACCTGTACGCCAATATAAGATATAAATCCTTCTTGCTCAAAAGCAACTTGCGCAACAGGCAAAGGCAAGTACACCGCAATGTCATCAATGCTTCCCACTGATTCCAGCACACCAATCACGGGAAAGACTTCTCCGCGAAAACGTACTTCGTCGCCAACACCCAAATCAAAGGTTTCTGCAGTTGCAGCACCTAATACTGCTCCGTGCTGTTCACTCGATTCGAAATATTGCCCATCTGCGATCTCCCATCTGCTGAATTCTTTCATGGGTTCTGGGTCAATGCCAATAACTGCTACGGGCACATTCTGAATAGCTGACATCTGCGTCAAGTAAGGCACGGCAAAAATACCGTCAAGTTCACGTACTTGATCTAACACTTCTTCTTGCAAGGATGCAGGCAATGACTCGCCCGTAAAGATTGAAATCTGGTCAAAGGTACACCAGTCAGCAGGGGTCACAATGATATTTGCGCCCATTGCACGTGCTTGATCATTAATCTCTGCACGCATGCCACCACCCAGCGATAGCAAGGCAACAAAGGCTGCCATACCAATAACAATGCCCAACAGAGTAAAAATGAACCGACCTTTTCTGCGTGAGATATTACGCAGAACTAATGTAAACATATTCATTTGAAACCTACGATCTAGTTCAGTTGAGCAGCAAAGTTTCCAACAACGCTGTACTCTGTTACCTGAAATACGAGATCATCCTCGACATAGGTAAAGTGACCCGTCAGATTAACTTCATCGCCTAACTGCGGAATTTCTCCTGTACCAATATACAGAACGGGCATAATCCATGCACCACATTCGATGTTAAATCCGCACTGACGCATTTCGTCAAGGTCTTTTACGCCAAAGATGCGATCATTGTCCAGAGTGAAGTGCGTAACCAAACCACTGACAACGATTTCACCCTGGAAAGCAAAGGGATCATGCGATACGTCGCCTACGGTCAATACATCACCATCGCCACCACAACCTAAAGCAAAAATTGTAAAAGAAACAAGCAGTGCAACAAGTGTCGTGAATTTCAAAATCTGAAGTGTCTTCTTGCGTTCAAGCGGAAACGCCATGGATGATTTATTCATGTGCATACCTCCTTTAAGCCACGCACCAAATCGCTGCGCAGCATGTTGACTGTCCGCAGACAATTATACAACACCGCGAAAGAAGTGTCCCTTAGTTACCGTATCGGGACGCCTAGGCAATTCAAGTTCAGTATCACCTGCAACAGCGATTAAATTTCTACGCGCACGCGCAACCTCTTTTGCCGCCTGCGTATTGAGTGTCGTTTCGAGATCAAGACGTAATGCAGCAACATCACAATCAAGCAACTCTGGCAGCGCAGACGTCAAGTCAAGTGGTACCGAATTGTACAGATGACTACGCCCCATAGGATCAGTAGTGATAGGAAAGCAGTAGCCCATCTTGTCGCGCAAAGCAAAGTGTCGTGCACGCCTACTGCAGTCAACACAGCTGCGAGTACAGGGATTGTGCGCATCATCAATTCCCTGAAGCACACAGGCCTCAGTAATCATAACTTCTTGCTGCCCAAAAAGTGCAGTACCCAATGGCACCGTACTGTGACATGAAATATCAGCAATCTGGCGACCGGAAAGCTCTGGAGACAGCCAAATACGTGTAGGACTGTAGCTATCGTGCAATGCGCGTACCGCATAGGGATTCACAACATTCAGCGACCAGTGCGCCTGCACAGGAATACCACGACGCAAACAAGTATCTAACTGTCCTAGCGTTGAGCAAACCGCACGACCAAAACGTTCTGCAATTCCACAATAGGTATCCAATTCGCTATCTGCTGCCACACGTGGTAGCACGGGCACAATAGCTGCACCAACCTCAGCAGGGTCTGCATCTGCCAGCAACCAAGCATTCATGTGAGCTTCATTTGCACCAGCATTAAGCACTGCCCGTGCTGCACTCAGCGAAGACACAACTGCCACAATGTCTGGGCTTAAGCTGCGCTTCAGTTTGCGTGTAGGCAGGTCATTTTGCAAGGCAGCTCGCTTTGCAACATTCAGTGATGCTTCAACACGTGACTGAGCAACTGCCTGACCACCAAAGAAGCGATTGGCTTCATAATCAGCAATGGCAGCACGACGTGCTTTATGCAGAACAGAAAAACCCATGCCTGCGCCTTCATCAAGGTCTAACTCAAGATCACCCATACTATAAGGAGTCCCGCCGAGCCTGTCCAAATGCACACGCACATCATCAACTACCAGTGGCTTGGTGCGCGCAACCTCAACAGGACTACCTTGAAAGCGTCCCGTATTACCTGCAGCATCACGCACTTCAACAACAAGTGGCTCACCCACCGCAATTTCTACTTTAAAATCAAGTACCTGCTCAAAATCCTGCACACGCTGAATCGCATCCTGTGCCTGCGTTTTCAATTCTTGCTGTGCAGCAGCAGTGGTCGAATTTTTTGTACGCAGATAGTCCATCAGATCTGCGTCCTGCTGTTGCGTCAAGTACCCTGGGGTCAAAGCACGGTTAAAAGCATCTGTCAGCATAGTTCCAAACTCAGAAGCAGCAGTAGCATCAAGAGCATGACGATATTCGCCAACAACTGCAGCGACATAAGCAGGCTTCTTCATGCGCCCTTCAACCTTCAGCGACGCTACTCCTGCATCTTGCAGATGCTGCAAATAGTCAATGCCGCATAAATCTTTTGGTGACAGCAGATAAGGACCTGCAACCTCATGCACATCGCCACGATGATCAATCAACTCATAAGGCAGTCTGCAGGGCTGCGCGCACATGCCACGATTAGCACTACGTCTACCAACCAGTGAGGAAAACAGGCACTGTCCCGAATAGGATACACATAAGGCTCCGTGTCCAAATGCCTCAACTTCAACATCAGCTTCGCGTCCCACCGCAGCAAGCACCTCAATTTGCTCCAGCGACAGTTCACGACTTAGAGTCACGCGCGCAACACCCATCTGCGCAAGCGCACGTAATGCATCAGAACTATGCACATTCATTTGCGTAGAAGCATGTAGTCGAATTCGTGGCAGATGCGCACGCAACTGTGCAAGCAGGCCAATATCTTGCACAATCACGGCATCAACACCATCTCGCCAAGCATCTGTCGCCAGTTCAATAGCCTCGCTATATTCATCGCTCAACACAATCGTGTTTAGCGTCAGATACACCTTGCAGTTATGTAGGTGTGCTAGCCGCGTTAAGTCAGCAAGTTCTGAACGCTTGATGTTGCCTGCAAGACGTCGCGCGTTCAGCACATCAACACCCATATAAATCGCATCTGCCCCACTGTCTAGGGCAGCATAAAACGCGTCACGACTCCCTGCAGGAGCAAGCAATTCCATAATACAGTACCTATTCCTTCGCCTCAATATTTACCAGAAGCATCTTACATCAGAAGATTATTTATCTTCTCACATTTGACGAACCTCATGTTGCGGTATAGCAACAACCTTGCTAAAATAAATCGTATATTTCATGAAAAAGTGTACCTCCTAAAGTCGATTCTAGATGTATTGTTTCTAGTTCAACTTTTGGGGTACACTTCATTAGCTACGACGGTTCTGCTGTTTGCGAATCAGAATGATCTTTGCCAGCTTGATGGCTTCTCGCATCATGGCAAACAACGTATAAGGCCTGATTACATCTGGATTAAAGCTTGATTGAAACAGTGATTAGTATCGCACTTGAAGTCTCATCCACTCTGGCCATTGCTCTTGCGCTAAGAGTACTCACTAGTTAACGCAAACGAAGTTGCTCACAAGCAAAATGAGGGGCCTGTTTCTCCGCAGACCCCTCACTTGCTAGGCATTTTACACTGCCCTCTCTCGGGCTCAATTTCAAGTCCTAGGGCAAGTCTTTAATGACTTCCGTAGGCACTAATCTTTGAGCAGTATCACCCACTCCTAGTTGTCCAGAAGAGTTAAGTCCCCAAGCCCATAAATCACCATCTGTGCACAACGCAAACGATTGGGAGCCCCCAGCAAACGCAGTAATCCATGTATCTACATTGCTACTTGTGGGCTGCACTTGAACAGGTAAATGTCGAATAGTGGTAGTTCCATCTCCTAATCTGCCATTACCACCACTTCCCCAAGCCCACAGTGTTCCATCATCGCGCAGTGCGAGGGTATGGCTGCTTCCCGCAGTAACGTCTATCCATCTATCTCCACCAACATTTGTTGTGGGCACCAAGGTAGGTACAAAGCGCTGAACGATATCACCGAGCCCAAGTTGACCTGAAGAGTTTAAGCCCCAAGCCCACAGAGTTCCATCATCGCGCAGTGCCAAGGTGTGACTTTCAGAAGTTGCCACATATATCCATTTATCTCCGCTAACATCTATTGTGGATACCCTGTTGGGCATGAACGGTAGGGCGCCAGCACCTAGACCAAGCTGTCCGTGTCGGCTAGCTCCCCATGCCCACAGTGTTCCATTGCTGCAGATTGCTAAGACATGAGTGTCGCCTGCGGTCACCATTTTCCATCCACCGCTATTTGCCAAAGCTACTTTATCGGGAGCAGATCGGTGAACAAAATCGACGCCGTTGATCAGTCCCAGTCTTCCCGAGCTATTATTTCCCCATGCCCAGAGAGACCCATCACAACGAACTGCTACACTGTGACCATCTCCTGCTGATACTGCGAGCCATTTGTTGCCAGTCACACCAGCTGTGGGCACTTGAATAGGCATAAGTGTAGGGGCAGCACTAGCACTTCCTATACCGAGTTGTCCAAAGTTGTTAGTTCCCCAAGCCCACAGAGTACCATCATCGCGCAGACCGATAGAATGGGTTCGTCCTGCCGCAGCACTTATCCACCTATTTCCACTTACTTCTTCATCTAGCACTTGCACAGGAATGTCCCTGTTATCAGTATCTCCCAACCCTAGTTGCCCTTGACTGTTTTGTCCCCATGCCCAAAGAGACCCATCAGTATACACAGCAAGGCTGTGATTTGCTCCTGCTGATATCTGCATTGTGTCACCAGGAGTGATGGGGTCTGCATTCTGACCTCCAGTATCTGCGTTCGGCATCAATACTTTTGTGGGTATTAAGCGCTGGATGATATCACCTACCCCCAATTGTCCAGAAGAATTGAGTCCGAAAGCCCATAGAGCATTATCTGCACACAAAGCAAGTGCATGGGAACCACCTGCTGATGCAGTAATCCACGTGTTTGCATTATTGCTTGTTGGCTGCACCTTTGCAGGTGAGATTTGCATAAAGGTGGGTACAGCATGTACGGCAGCAATTCCATTTCCTAACCTGCCATTAGCACCAGCTCCCCACGACCACAATGTTCCATCATCGCGCAGTGCCAGAGTATAATCACTTCCCGCAGTAACACTTATCCATTCATCCCCACTGACATTTGTTGCAGGCACCAAGGTAGGCATGAAGGGATGATTGATGACACCAAGTCCAAGTCTACCGTTCCCGCCATTTCCCCAAGCCCACAGTGTTCCATCATCACGAATTGCGAGAGTATGACTTGCGCCAGTTGTCACATATATCCACGTATCTCCGCTAATGCCTGCTGTAGGCACTTTGGTAGGCAGAAAGCGCTGAGCTCTGTCACCGAATCCAAGTTGACCTCCATTATTGAATCCCCACGCCCAAAGATTTCCATCCCTGCAAATTGCTAAAGTATGAGCGGAATCTGTGGTCACCATTTTCCACCCGTCACTGACACCTGGCACAAACATCTTGGTAGGAGCAATTCGGCCTGTGCCATCTCCGAAGCCTAAGGTTCTGTGGAGACTATCTCCCCATGCCCAAAGAGATCCGTCATCACGTAGCGCAAAACTGCGACCGTCTCCCACAACAATACTTATCCATCTGCTATTTGCCCCTACCCTAAGTACTTCGGTCGGGGTAAGTACAGTAAGTACAGAGACGGGATTAATATGTCCACCAAGACCAAGTCGTCCGTGACTTGTTGCTCCCCAAGACCAAAGAGTACCATCATCTCGCAAGCCAATAGAGTAGGAATTGCCTGCTGCAGCACTTATCCATCTGCTTCCACTTATTTCTTCATCTGGCACTTGTGTGGGAATATCTCTACTGTTAGTATCTCCCAGTCCTAATTGACCTTGATTATTTTGCCCCCATGCCCAAAGGTTTCCATCAGTACATACAGCAAGGCTGTGAGTTGTCCTTGCTGATATTTGTATCTCATCACTGGGATCAATGGGGTCAATAGAACTTGTATCGCCTTCTGAGCAAAGCACTTCTGTGGGCAGCAACCTTTGAACAGTATCACCTAATCCCAACTGCCCAACATTATTGAGACCGAAAGACCACAAGACATTGTTTGCACACGCTGCAAGTGTGTGATTGCCACCTGCTGATGCAGCAGTCCAAGCATTCTCGCCAATACGTGGCATGAGTACCTCAATGGGTGCTGTCACTATAATAGGTTGTCCAAATTGCAGTCTACCATCAGTGTCTAGTCTGCCATCACTGCCCAACCTGCCGTCATTACCAGATCCCCATCCCCACAATGTTCCATCATCACGAAGTGCTAGAGTGTGAAAGTTTGTTCTTGGAGTACCTGTCCCTCCTGCGGTAACACTTATCCAATTGTCGCCACTGACATTTGCTGCAGGAACTAAGGTGGGTGCAAGTCTATTTGTCATATCGCCTAGCCCAAGTTGCCCCTGGAAATTATTACCCCAAGCCCAAAGAGATCCATCGTCGCGAATTGCAAATGCATGGCTCGCGCCAGCTGCTACATATGTCCACGTATTTCCACTAATGCCTGCTGTAGGTACTTCGACAGGAGCAAGGCGCTGATCAGTATCACCAAGTCCAAGTTGACCTCCACCATTAACTCCCCATACCCACAGGATTCCATCGCTGCAAATTGCTAGAGTGTACCCACCACCTACAGAAACCATTCTCCACCCGTCATTATTTGCAATACCAACTTTATCAGGAACAAGTCGGCTAACATTGCCAACCGATCCCCATGCCCACAATGTTCCATCACAGCGAACTGCCACACTATGACTATTTCCTGCTGATACTGCAAGCCACTTATTGCCAGTTACGTCATCTGTAGACACCTGCGCGGGATTAAGTATAGGAGCAGTACCCGTACTTCCTATGCCGAGCTGTCCAAATCCCCATGCCCACAGTGTTCCGTCATCTCGCAATCCAATAGAGTAAGAATTGCTTGCTGAGGCACTTATCCATCTGCTTCCACTTATTTCTTCATCTGGCACCTGTGTGGGAGTATCCCTATTGTCGGTATCTCCTAGCCCCAATTGACCTTGATTGTTCCTCCCCCATGCCCACAGCGTTCCGTCTGCATGCACAGCAAGACTATGATCTTGTCCTGTTGATATTTGGATAGTGTCACTCGGGTCAAGGGATCCTGTGTCTTGACCTCCTGCATCTACACCTGGCATCAATACCTTATTAGGAAGTAGGCGATGAATCGTGTCACCTGTTCCCAATTGTCCAGAAGAATTAAGCCCAAAAGACCACAGGATGTCATCTGTGCACAACGCAAGTGCATGAAAAGCGCCTGCTGATGCAGCACTCCACGTATTTGTATTATTGAGCGTTGGTCGTACTCTAGCAGGTGAGGCTTGTGCAGAAACAGTTCCAATTCCCAGTCTACCGCTATTGCCAGGTCCCCACGACCACAATGTTCTGTCATCACGAATTGCTAAAGCATGATATCTTCCTGCAGTGACACTTGTCCAATTGCTTCCACTAACATTTGCTGTAGAAATTAATGTGGGCACAAGACGCTGAACGGTATCGCCAAGCCCGAGCTGGCTGTTAGAATTAGCTCCCCAAGCCCACAGTGTTCCGTCATCACGAATTGCAAATGTATAGCGCACGCCAGTTGCTACATATATCCACGTATTTCCACTAATGCCT
>WQVN01000014.1 GCA_009785795.1 Coriobacteriia bacterium | reverse complement strand
TAGGATCCATCGCTACCCAGCTGGTTGCATTAATGGGCATCTCTACTGTTCCCATTATCGTCTTTGGCAGCGAAGTCATAGCCCCTGCTTTAAAGATGATAAAGTCAACAGGATTACCACCGGGCTGCTTATGACATGCGATACAGGCTACCCCTGTATGCGTTGAGTTGTCATAGGAACTTACGGTGTCCCCTTGTGGATAGTGACATACTGCAGCACAGAACCAGTAGGTTGTTGTTACTGCAACCGCAATAGCAATAACCAACATTAGACCAGTAGCTACTGTACCTGTCCAAATGATGGCTCTCACGCGGGTACGCTTATTCTTGAAAGCGTCTACAATTGCATGAATCAGTTTCATTTCTTTTCCCCATATCGTAGATCATTACTACCTACACGATATGTCTATATACATCTATTCGGTTACGTATGACAAACATATCAGTAACAAGTTTACTAGACATCACATGCGCGAACAACATAATTTGCACACAATTTTTAGCAAAGAGTCGCGATATGCTGCATTTTTGTAAAGATTCGCCTATCTAATTGCTACCTTTTGCACTATTTTGCTTTCTGCCCTTTTTGGCACGCGGATGTGAATAGAGATATTCTTCGCGCAGATGCTCACGGCTTAGATGTGTATAGACCTGCGTCGTTGACAGGTCACTATGACCCAACATTTCTTGCAGAGCACGCAAATCTGCTCCACCGTCAAGTAAGTGTGTCGCAAAAGTATGACGCAACATGTGTGGATGTAGCCCCTCAATACCTGCACGCTTGCCTGCATCACGAACCACAGCATGAACTGCTTGACGATAGACAGGTTTTCCCTTCACCGTTAGAAACACTGCTTCACTCAAGAAGGCTGCAGGTGCAGCAGAAACTTGTCCGCCTTTTGTCCGCCTGCCCAGTTGCAGTGCAGTACGTCCATAGAGCAGATATTCTTCCAGCCACTTGCAGGCAATGCCACCCAATGGAACAATGCGCTCTTTTGATCCTTTTCCCATTACTCGAACAATTTGCAGGTTCAAGTCCATCTGATCTATGCGCAAACTGCAAAGCTCACTCACGCGTAAACCGCTTGAATATAACAGTTCCATTATTGCGCGATCACGCAAGGTAATTGCAGGGTCATCACTTGTGTCAGGATTAAGCAATTCAAAAATTTTCTCTACTTGCGCAAGACTTAAATAGCTGGGTAGACGCTGATCCTTTTTCGCACGATGCAAGCCTGCAGTTGGGCTACTGTCAGCAAGCCCTTCTCGTGCAAGATATTTGTAAAAGCTACTAATTGCAGAAATTCTGCGCTCAACACTGACAACAGACATCTCATTTCGCAATTGGGCAATGTAGCGACTGAAGTCTTGCTGGTCAGACTCGTTAAAAATGCGGGAATTATCATGACTGTCGCTGTCATCTTCTGCACTGCCACCTTGCCTATCACACCAGGCTAGATAATCACCTATATCGCGCCTATAGGCATCAAGCGTGTGAACAGAAACCCCACGCTCAACGTTTAGGTAGGCCAAAAAATCATTGAGATGGTCTGTGTAAATACTCACCATCTAATCTGGTCGCCTACCCTGTCGTACTATCCAATTATTTCGCTTAGTGGCGTATATTCGAGACCATGTTCAACAGCAACGCTTTCATAAACTACTTTGCCCTCAATGACATTTGCTCCCAGCGCCAGTGCTGAATCATCGCGTAATGCCTGTTTCCACCCATTGTTTGCAATCGCAAGACCATAGCGAAGCGTTGCGTTGCTCAAGGCACGTGTTGAAGTGTTGGGCACAGCTCCTGGCATATTAGCAACACCATAATGCAGAATGTCGTCAACGTAAAAGGTTGGCTCAGAATGCGTCGTCGGCTTTGACGTTTCGATACAGCCACCTTGATCAATAGCAACGTCAACAATAACTGACCCCGGCTTCATAATATTAAGCATGTCACGCGTCACAAGCAGTGGAGCCTTTGCACCTGGAATGTAAATGCCTCCAATAACAAGGTCTGCCTGAGGCAAAATGTCTAATAGATTTCCGCGGGAAGAATGCAAGGTTGTAACTTTATTTTCCCAAATGTCTTGCAGATAACGCATGCGCGGCAGACTAATGTCCATTACCGTAACATTTGCACCCATGCCCTTTGCAATGTACGCAGCATTAGTGCCCACAACACCGCCACCCAATACGATAACATTTGCAGGTGCGACCCCAGGAACACCACCCATTAATACACCACGTCCGCCACAGGGCTTCTCTAGAAAATGTGCGCCAACCTGTGTTGCCATGCGCCCAGCAACCTCACTCATAGGAGCAAGTAAAGGTAAAACACCATCTGGCAACTCTACTGTTTCATAAGCAATACACACAGCACCTGACTTAATCAATCCCTTTGTTTGCTCTGGGTCTGGTGCAAGATGTAAGTAGGTGTAAAGAATCTGTCCTTCACGCAGCATCGCAATTTCAACAGGTTGAGGTTCTTTAACTTTGATAATCATTTCGGCGCGCGCAAAAACCTCTGCTGCAGTCGTCACAATTTCGCACCCTGCTGCAACATACAGATCGTCAGGAAAGGATGAGCCTAGACCTGCATCCTTTTGAACAATGACGGAATGTCCCTGGACAACATAGTCTGCTGCTGCACCAGGAGTCAGGCCAATGCGGTACTCATTGTTCTTGATTTCTGTTGGAACACCAATAATCATGGTTCATCCTTTTCTTTCTTTGCAGCACAAGCTGCAAAGCTCTTGCGCACTGCGCGCCTTACTGTCAAACACCTACAGGACATGAGCCCTGTTAAAGCCTTGCAAAATCAATCCTTTTGCCTGCTTGCACACGGGCTCGCACAGCTCGAACCAGCACAGGTATGCCCAGCCGTTGCATCATTTCTAGCTGCAGTTGCTGCCGTCCCCGCTCCAGCTATAGCAGTCTGCTCTTCTGTCTCTGCTTCATTTTCAGGCACAGGCTCCATCATTGCCATCATCGCCGCAGCAGTACCTGCAGCAGCTGCAGCCTCATAAAAAATCGGATCCTGCGCAAAGTCACGACCCATAGTGTTAACAACAACATCACGCAAGTCGGCCACATCAAAAAGTGTTGCATCAAACTGAAATGCCTGATGTCCGACTGTATTGGGCAGAGCATCCAGCTGTTCATCAACTAATTCACGCACAGAACAATTATCTGCCATATGCGGCAGAGCAACCGTAGCAGGTGCAAGTGCAACACGCGCAAGCGCAGTCTGAGAATGATGGCTAATCCCCAAGTGTCTAGAGCGACTATCAGCCTGTGACATACGCAGACACATTACGGGATTTCCACCCAAGCTTGCTACCGCGTTAATCGCCTCGCCCTGGGCAACTCCTCCATGCCCAAATGGTGTTCCTGTTCCTGCAAGACCAGGACCTATGCCCGTAATAACAACGTCACAAGCACCAATATGCACTGCGGCTATTAATCCTGAATATAGGTTAATAGCTTCTATGTCTCCGCCAAATGCCTGACCGGTTGATACTGTGCAGTCAATCAATCCTGCTTGTGTGGCATCTGCGAGCACTTTCGAGAGCGGCAACACAAGCGCAGCAGCATCATCCATAACATAGCCAACCGTCAAGTCAGGCATCGCCTTTTTTATTGCAGCGGCAACAATTGGCACCTGACTGTGCAATCCGCAGCACACAACAGGCACACCTTCGAGACTATCGCGGTTCTCCATCACTTTGTGATGTGGCGATTCTTGTGCCTCGACACTGAGAACGTTGAGCTGATGTGGCGTGTAGCGTAGCTTCATCAAGTGACCAGCGCGAACATCGTCTGTTTCTTCAGAACCTGCATCAGGCATGTCTGCTTCGAATTGCACCGCAGTATTGTCATCGCGCAAATCTGCGCCCTGAGCTCGCGCAACAACAAAATGACTGCCCCCTGTTCCCAGCTGCCAGTCAACGGCAGTCGTGTTTAGCAGCACGCGCTCGCCTACTGCCACAGAACCAGTTAGATTTGGATAGCAAATTGCACGTGCCTGACCAGTGCGACCATCAACTGTTACTTGCAGTTCGCTGACACCATCACGCTGGTGGACAACCTCTGCAACATTTCCCCAAATTAGTCTCATGTTTTACCTGCCGTACTATTCTTTTTAATAGCCGCATCAATAAAGGCACCAAATAGTGGTGCTGGTCTTACCGCACGACTCTTAAATTCGGGATGTCCTTGCGTTCCCACAAACCAAGGATGCACGTCACGCGGCAATTCCATCATTTCTATTATCTTTCCGTCCTCACAATACCCTGAAAACACAAGACCCGCATCTTCAAGACGGTCTTTGTAGTCGTTATTAATGCCACAGCGATGACGATGGCGCTCGCTAATATCAAGGCTGTCATAAATTTCTGCTGCAAGCGTTCCTTCTTTTAGCTTGATGTCTACCGCACCTAAGCGCATTGATCCGCCTGTGTTCTCGGACCCCTCTTTGCCTGGCAGTACATGAATAACGGGATTTGGTGTGCCAGGATCAAATTCAAGCGAGCTTGCTCTTTCGATTCCTGCAACGTTACGTGCAAACTCTAGCACAGCAGCTTGCATGCCCAGGCAGATACCTAAGAAAGGAATGTTATTTTCACGCGCATAGCGAATGGCTTCGATTTTGCCATCAGCACCACGCGACCCAAAGCCACCAGGAACTAAAATACCATCGACGCCTTTGAGACGCTCACGCATTTCATCTGTGCTAAGGTTCGCAGAATCAATCCACTCAATCTGAACTTGCAGGTCACGCGAGAATCCTGCGTGCGCTAAGGCCTCGCTTACCGAGAGATAAGCATCAGGCAGCTGAACATACTTGCCCACCAGTGCAATGCGTATACTGTCAGTAATCTCACGCGTCTTCCTGCAATAGGCTTCCCATGCCGTCATGTCAGATGTACCTAAATCCATGCCAAACCGCTCTAGCACTTTTACATCAAAGCCCTGTCGCTGCAAATCAGCTGGCACCATACACAGCGATTCAGCATCTACAGCTGTCAGCACACGATCAGTTTCAACGTCACAAAATAGTGCCACTTTATCCAGCAAGTCTTGTTCAATCTCACGCTCGCAGCGACAAATGATAAAGTTTGGCTGAATTCCCTGACTGCGCAGTTGCTGTACACTATGCTGGGTTGGCTTAGTCTTCATCTCGCTCGCTGCCTCTACCCATGGCACAAGTGTAACGTGAACATAGCAGACATTTTCACGCCCCATATCGCGACGCATTTGTCTAATGGCCTCAATAAAGGGCAGTGATTCAATATCTCCTACCGTGCCGCCAACTTCAGTAATGACAAAATCTGCATCAGTGCTCTTTGCAAGCCCCTTAATGCGATCCTTGGTTTCGTTGGTTACGTGTGGAACAACCTGAATGGTTCCACCAGAAAAGGCTCCCGCACGCTCACGCTGAATCAGATTATAATAGACAGATCCTGCTGACACCGTACTGTCGCGCATCATAGCTTCGTCAACAAAGCGCTCATAATGTCCCAAATCAAGGTCAGCCTCTGCCCCATCCTCTGTCACAAAGACCTCACCGTGTTCATAAGGACTCATAGTTCCTGGATCAACATTTAGATACGGGTCAAGTTTTTGCATTGCAACCTTGTAACCACGAGACTTCAAGAGCCTGCCCAGAGAAGCTGCTGCGATACCTTTGCCCAAAGATGAAACGACGCCACCTGTCACAAAGATATGCTTTGCCTGTTTACCCACCGCAACTGTGTCAACAGTGCCCTGGGTCGCGCCTAAAGCCATACGATATCAACCTCTCTTGCCGCCGTTACTTGGGCGAGCGGCAAACAATCCAACCGTGGGGAAATGTGGAACATACCGTACCTTAGTATAGCCCACTTCATGCCCTCACATCTGCAAAACACAACGTTTTCTTAAACGATTTTGCGTAAGCGGCACTACGGGCATCGAAGTCAACTATCATAGTAGTCATGACAAGCAAAAAGTCCAATCAAGAACAGCATATAAGTACAGAAGCAGACGTATCACTTGCTGCACATACCGCACAGCAAGCCGAGGTGGCTCAAAACGTCCAAGCAAGCGACAGCAGCAACCTTGAAGGAGAAGCACGCGTTGGCAAATCAACGATGATTATGGCTGTCGCAACTACCCTGTCACGCATTACGGGCTTTATACGCACATGGGCACTTGCATTTGCACTGGGAACTACGGCTGCAGCCAGTGCTTACGGCACGGCAAATGACGTTCCTAACATGATTTTCGAGTTGATTGCAGGGGGAATCCTTGCATCGCTATTTATTCCCACCTTTATGGATATTCGCAAAAATCGTGGAGATGAAGCTGCGTGGCGCTTTGCTGGCAATTTGATGACAATCGTAACAGTAGCGCTGGGCACAATTGCGCTGATTGGAATCCTGTTTCCGCAACCTATCATGTGGACACAGTACTTTTTGCAAGGTCAAACCAACAGTCCCGATGAACTGCTCGCACTTGCAAGCTTCTTCTTCCGCTTTTTTGCAATCCAAGTAGTCTTTTACGGTGTTGGCATGATTGTACAGGCACTGCTCAACGCACAGCGTAAATATCTGTGGGCATCTTTAGGTCCTGTCTTTAACAATCTGGTTGTCATAGGATTTTTGATTGCCGCTGCCTATATGCCTCTTGATAATCGAACCTATGCAATCATTGGACTGGGAACATCGTTGGGTGTGCTGATTATGTTTGTCGTCATGATTCCATCACTGCGCAAAACTGGCTTTAAGCTGTACTTGGGTATTAATTTGCGTGATCCCGAACTACATAAGATGCTCAAATTGGCCTTCCCTATGATCCTCTATGTTATCTGCAACCTGATTACCGTATCGGTGCGAAACGCTGCTGCAGCCAGTGTGAGTATTGATGCTCAGGCAATGGTACGCTTTGCAAGCATCTGGCAAAGTCTACCCTATGGCATTATCGCCGTATCAATCACTACCGCGATCTTCACTGAACTCGCAAAGGCTGCAACCGACGAAGACATGCTTAAATTCAAAACTAGTCTGGTATCAGGACTTCGTCTGACAACGATTTTTATGCTGCCTGCATCTGCATTGCTTTTTGGATTGGCTGAACCCCTTGTATCCTTTTTTGTCGCAGGACGCTTTATGGCAGGTGCCACTGCACCCATTGCAAGTGTCCTGCAAATCTGGGCATTGTCGCTGGTGTTTTTCGCAGGCTCAATGTATGTACTGCGTGCCTTTTACTCTGTGCGTGATACCTGGACACCCACCTTGACAAAGTTTGGCTGCGGCACTGTCCAAGTCATAGGCTATCTATTACTTACGGGCGCTATACTGCCCGCAGGAATGGGTGCGCTAGGAATCAATGGTATCCCTGTTGCTGACGGCATATTCTTTTTCATCTTTTTTGCTGCATTGCTCATCTTGTTGCGTCGCAAAATTGGATCTTTTGATATTCGTCAATTCGTCGTTGTCTTTGCAAAAATGCTCGTAGTCTCTGTGGTGGTTGGTGCCATGTCTCTGTACGGATCGCAATATTTAACTGGTTTGCTGGGAACGGGACATGTACCGACACTGCTCATCGTGCTAATCTGTGGAGCAGTGGGAATTGTGATCACCTACATCGGTGCACGTCTACTAGGAGTCGATGAAGTCGATACCTTTGCAACAAAAATACGACGCAAATTCGCAAAAACTAAGACAAGTAAGACATAAGATAAGGAGCATGTCCATGTCTGACGGCACTACACCAGACAACACAATAGGCAACAAGGCAGGTATTGAGAAATCAGTCGTTGCATTAGTACCTGCCCGCAACGAAGCACAGCGCATCGTGGCAACAATCACTGCAATTTTAAGCATTCCGCAGGTCAAGCGAGTTGTTGTCATCGATGACAACAGTAAAGATGACACAGCTCAACTTGCCGTTGATGCGGGTGCTCGCGTCATTCGCTCAACACGAAGAGTTGGCAAAGGATTTGCCCTTGAGCACGCAGCAAAGCAGTCAGAAGACGCAGAAATACTGTTGTTGTTAGACGCAGATTTAGGCAAGACAGCAGAGCAGGCAACATTACTGTTAGAGCCCGTGATAAATGGTAAGGCCGACATGAACATCGCTCGCTTCCCCAAGCCAACAGGTAAAGCAGGATTTGGTCTTGTAAAAAAACTCGCACGTTTTGAAATCCGCAGAGCAGGCGGTCAAGATGAAGATTTTCAGGCTCCTCTTTCAGGACAGCGTGCTGTTACCTTTGAATGCCTAACAGCGATTCGACCCTTCATGCGTGGTTACGGAGCAGAGGTAGCTCTGACTGTACGAGCACTTCGTGCGGGATATCGCATACAGGAAGTTGACACTACTATGAGTCACAATGCAACAGGACGCAATTTGCGAGGCTTCATCCATCGTGGCAAACAGTTCCGCGATGTCGTAAGCGCAATTATTGCCCTGAACTTCAAAAAACAGCGTAAGGATAGCTAGCCAAATAGACCTGGAGGGAGGTTGCCTGGTAGACCGCCTTTGCCCTTTTTGCCGCGCTTGCCGCCACCAAAGCCGCTCATTTGCTTCATCATTTTTTGAGCTTCTGCAAACTGCTTCATCAATCTATTAATCTCGACCACCGTTGTGCCTGACCCTTGCGCAATGCGCATGCGGCGTGAACCATTGAGGATCTTAGGATTTGCACGTTCTTCTGGGGTCATTGAAAAAATAATTGCTTCTATGCGGGTGATTTGCTTATCGTCAATGGAATCGGCAGAAAGACCTGCTTGTTGCGCTCCGGGAAGCATTTTCAAAATAGCACCAATGCCACCCATTTTGCGCATCTGCTTAATGCTCTTCAGGAAGTCGTCAAAAGTAAACTGTCCTTTTTTCAGGCGTTCTTCATCCCATTGCGAGATCTCGTCTTCAAGTGCCGTATCTACGGCAGTTTCAATTAGACTTACTACGTCACCCATGCCCAGAATGCGTTTTGCCATGCGATCGGGATAGAACTCTTCAAGCGATGACGGCTTTTCTCCCTCTGATGCGAAAAGGATTGGCTTGCCCGTAACTTCACGTATCGATAGTGCCGCACCACCACGCGCATCACCATCAAGTTTTGACATAATCAGGCCATCAAAGTCAAGTACCTTGCTGAACTCTGAAGTCACGTTGACCGCATCTTGACCTGTCATGGCATCAACAACCATGAGTATTTGGTCAGGTTTTACTGCTTGCTTGATAGCAGTCGCCTCGCCCATCATTTCTTCGTCAATGTGCAAACGACCTGCTGTATCAACAATCACCACATCAAGCATGTTATCAATAGCGTGGCGCACACCATCACGAGCCGTTGCAACAGCGTCACCCGCAGATGCACCTTCCCCCCTGTAGACTGGCATCTGCAACTCACGACCTAGAGCTTCTAGTTGGTCAATCGCTGCTGGCCTATGAACGTCACAAGCGACAAGCAGCGGACGTTTACCTTGCTTACGCAATCTCCACGCAAGCTTTGCGCTCGCTGTCGTTTTACCAGATCCTTGCAGACCAACCAACATAATGACATTGGGCATGCGGCTACCCAGAACCATGCGGCTTGGAGTTTTACCCAGCAAAATCGTTAACTCATCAAGCACAATCTTGACAACTTGCTGTCCTGGAGTAAGCGAATTCATAACATCGGCACCAACCGCACGCTCGCGGACACGTGCGATGAAGGTCTTCACTACTTTAAAATTGACATCTGCCTCAAGTAGTGCCAGACGAATCTCGCGCATTGCCGCATCAACATCTTGCTCGCTTAGACGACCTTTGCGATTAAGGTTCGTGAAAACATCTTGTAATCGATTAGCTAAACTATCAAACATTAAGCACCTAACTTATGAAAAATCAAAGGAAATTTCTAACTGAGAAACCATCCTAGCATAAAAATACCCCGCCACTAGATTGGCGGGGTATCGGTTTAGCAAAAGTATCAGTGGCTTAGTAAACGCGCTCAACCTTACCAGCCTTCATGCACTTTGTGCAGACTTTCGCCTTTTTCACCTTGCCATCAATACGCGCAGTAACACTTTGCACATTTGGCAAAAACTTACGATTTGTCACACGATGAGAGTGACTGACGTTGTGCCCAAAGCTGGGCTTCTTGCCACAAACGGCACATACTTTTGACATGGTGCTACTCCTTGATTGCTGCTAAATGGTTGTAAGTTAAAATCACGAACACAAAATCATACCATAAAGCCCCTTCATGGGCAAACAAAAAATTCTACTATGTTAGACTACTGAATATTCATTTTGTACCTTGAAAGTCGAACTGGGGGTGACTGGTTTCGACAGAATAGCATTACTGTTGGGAAGCAAGCCAAGGTCTCCTCGCCTTGTAAAACAGGGGTACAAGCCTTTGTAATTGGCGAAAATAATTACGCACTCGCAGCTTAATTAGCCTGCGACGTCCTCTAGATGTAAGATCCTGACATCTGGACTGACGCCATTTAAGGGTCTGCTCTGTAGGTGGTGAGCTGTATTGCCTATAGCTAAGATGAAACAGCTATGAAGTGCATAAGTTGGTCGACAGAACTTAGCACTTCGAGACTGATCTGACGACTGAGCTTGGAGATGCCTAACAGGGTGCTATTCTGGACGTGGGTTCGATTCCCACCACCTCCACCACCTCTATCACAAGGTTAAAATGGTGTGTATCCTTGGATAGGAAATAAATTTATGCACAAGAAAAAATATTTGCCTATACGTGGTTTTTTAGCTGCCTTAATGCGAGATTGTCCACGCTGCTATCGCAGAGATAGATGTAAGCGTCGAAGAGATCCCAAGAAAAGACATTAAGTGTTCCCTCATTCTGCAAAATGAAGGTTTTGCCTGTTTTAGTGGATCTTGGATTGTTTGTTCTATTGTCAAATATTAAATAGGAGCAAAAATCGCCAGCAGGATAAGACCCACTATTATTACTTCGATGAATCCAAGCGATGGTCTTTTTGCTGATTCCAGTGCGCTTTTAACGATGGTCTTCAATGTCCTGTTTCCTTTCTTGCAATTTTGGTCAAATCTTTCGAACGAAAATGCGTCAATACAATTGTTCGTAATAGTAGAATAATCGAACGCTTGTATTTTGTCAACACCTATTTAATACACTTGTTTGAAAATCTACAAAACATGCTGTATACTTGTTCAATACAAAGATACGTACGACAGTTTGAATCAGGTTTGCAAGGAAAGGAATAACCTTATGAGTGATACACGCGCTGCTTTGACAAAGCGACAGCAAGCAGTATACGACTTTATTCTGGAAGCCTATAAGCAAAAAGGCTATTTTCCCAGTGTTCGCGAAATTCGCGACGGTGTTGGAGTGACCTCAACAGCGACAGTTCAGTCGCACATAGTTACATTAACTGAAAAGGGCTACATTGAGCGTACAGGATCAAGCGCACGTGCGATACGCATCCTGCATGACGAAGACCGTTTAAATCACAATCCCGAATTCTATATGGAGGAAGTCATTGGTGTGCCCCTAATTGGACAGGTCGCAGCAGGTACACCAATTCTTGCTGAAGAGAATCGTGAAGACACTATTCCCCTACCCGCAAGCATGGCAAAGGGCGAATGCTTTATGCTGCGCGTCAAGGGCGACTCAATGATTCAGGCAGGCATCTTTGACGGTGATCTTGTTGTGGTGCGCATTCAAAACACTGCAGAAAACGGAGACATCGTAGTTGCAATACTCTATGAAGAGGCCACCGTAAAGACTTACTACAAAGAAGAGGATGGCATACGTCTCCAGCCCGAGAATGATGCAATGGAACCAATCATTGCTCGCGATTTAACAATAGCAGGCAAGGTAGTCGCACTAATGAGGTCAATAAAATAAAGATATATTAGACAATGCAAGCAATACTGTAAGGGGGCGGATTTTAGATCCGCCCTTTTGTATGCAATAAGCCCTAATTCTCGACCGTCTCAAGGAAGGGCTTAAATTGGCCTTCAAGGTCTTTTGGCACTCGCAGGGTCATACGAGTACCATCCTCGACATAGCTTTCTTCTACAATAGTGGTACGTAAATGAGCAAGCTCAACCAAGTCGCCGCGCGTAAAAGGAATTAAAACCTCCATCGACTGCGAGCTCGCAGCGGCAAAGCGCTCGATTGCCAGCAATAAATCATCAAGACCCTCTCTTGTCATGGCAGACACAAGCTCTACACCCTGATCTTGACGCAATTCTTTCAAGCGATTCTGGAGCAAGTCTGCATTGTCGCCCATATCATCAATTTTGTTAAAGACCAGCAGGGTTGGCTTTTCAATCGCACCGATTTCCTGCAGTACTGTCTCGACAGCAGTGATCTGTCCTTCAAAATTCTCTGCAGACGCATCAACAACATGCAATAGCATGTCAGCCTGATTAACTTCATCTAGCGTAGACTTAAACGCCTCAACCAAGCCATGGGGCAGTTTATTAATAAATCCTACCGTATCAGTCAAAGTAACTTCACGGCCTGATACAAGTGTCAGTTTGCGCGTAGTTGAATCAAGGGTCGCGAATAGCTTGTCATAGGCAAGTACGTCAGCATCTGTCAGCGCGTTAAGCAGTGAGGACTTTCCCGCGTTGGTATAACCAACGAGCGACACTTTGAAAATGCCCGAAGCTATGCGTTTACTGCGTTGTGTTTCGCGCTCTGTAGAAACGCGTTTAATTTCACGCTTTAGGTCTGACATTCGTTTGCCCAGTAACCTGCGGTCAGCTTCTAGCTGACTCTCACCCATACCAAAGCGTGCACCCACACCTCCGCCAAGCTTTTCTGCTTCCAGATGACTCCACTTTCCACGCAGTCTGGGAAGTTCATATTGGACTGTAGCAAGCTCAACCTGCAGCTTGCCTTCACGTGTCGTTGCGTGTGATGCGAAAATGTCAAGGATGAGCGCAGTACGATCCATAACTTGAATACGATCTTCTTCAAGCGCATCCTCACCCGATAGATCATTTTGCAAATTTACTTGCTGGCGTGGAGACAGCTCATCGTCAAAGATTACAAGCTTGACATCATGTTTTTCAAGCATGGCTTTGAGCTCTTTGACCTTACCACTGCCAATAAAGCTGCGATTGTCGGGCAGGGGCAAGCGCTGAGTTAATCGCCCAACAATATCAACATCAGCAGTTGATGCAAGACGCTCCAGTTCAAGCAGCGAACTTTCAACAGTCCATGCGTGCGGATTATTTTTTGTAGAACTTATATCAAGGCCAACCAGTATGGCTCGCGCATTAGGCTTTGTAATTTCTTGCATGCCAGTTTCCTAACTCCTCATACTGTGGCTGGTGTTCTGGCGAGTGCGTAATTGTCGTAATGGAAGATGAAACATAGAGCCATGCGTGAGCTTCTCATTGCGACATTTAGGTGCCGTCAGAACGCTAGATGCGCTTCATACGATCCAGTGCTTCAACAATTCTATCATCGTCACAAGCAAGAGAGATGCGGAAATATCCTTCCCCATCTTTTGGACCATAGGCACTACCTGGTCCCACAATCACGTGTGCTTCCTCAAGCACTTTTGTAGCATATTCCGCAGAGGTAAATCCATCAGGTACACGTACCCACACAAAGATCGTGCCACGCGGCACCTGATACTCGAGACCCATCTGATCCAAGGCAGCCAGCACAATATCGCGACGACGCTGGTATAGTGCCGACATTTTCTTTACACTGTCCTGCGGACCAGTCAAGGCAACTGCCGCAGCTTCCTGAACAGCAGTAAAGATGCCAGAGTCAACGTTTGACTTTACAATGCCAAAGGTCTTGATTGCATCAGCATTGCCCACTGCAAAGGCAGCGCGCCACCCCGTCATGTTGTATGACTTTGATGTTGAAAATATTTCAACACAGCAATCCATCGCCCCTGGACGTTCGAGAATGCTTGGTGCTACATAACCATCAAAGGTCACATCGCAATAAGCATTATCATGCACTAGTAGCAAGTCATGCTTTTTCGCAAAGGCAATCGCTGCATCAAAATACTCTGGTGGCGCAATCGCAGACGTTGGATTGTTGGGATAACTCAAAATCATCATTTGTGCCTTATCCACAATGTCTGCAGGAGCCGCTTCGAAGTCTGCCAGGAAGTTGTTTTCCTCTGTCATGGGCATCCACCAAGATAAGGAGTCGTTCAAAATACCGCCACCCGAATACACAGGATAACCAACACCTGGAATCAGAGTGTAGGCACCAGGATCAACAAAAGCTGGAAACAGGTTTGCAATGCCTTCTTTTGATCCAATTAATGCCAAAACTTCAGTGTTTGGATCAGCGTCAACATTAAAGCGAGTCTTCATGAACTGCGCACAGGCAGTGCGATATGCAAGCGAGCCCTCATAAGACGGGTATTGATGGTTCGCAGGACGCTTTACTGCTGCAATCATTTCCTCGATAACGTGTGGAAAAGTTGGCTTATCTGGATCACCAATACCCAGTGAAATTACATCATGTCCCTGCGCAACAAGAGTTGCCTTTTTCCGATCAATTTCTGCAAATAAATAAGGGGGAAGATTGTCCAGTCGCTTCGCAGCAAATTTCTGTGTCATGTTCATTCCTGTTCTCAAGGTGTGTTTGGTTGGATACGATCTTATTTATTGTAGCAAAGGTGCTTAAGCTGATTCTGGTTTCATAGCGGGAAATAGCAGTACGTCTCTGATGGATGCACTGTTGGTAAGTAGCATTACCAGGCGATCGACACCAATACCCATGCCGCCTGCTGGAGGCATTCCGTATTCTTGTGCACGCAGATAGTCTTCGTCGACATGCATTGCTTCAGCGTCACCGTCCAAGCGTGCTGCTGCCTGTTCTTCAAATCGCTTGCGCTGATCGATAGGATCTGTCAATTCTGAAAAGGCATTAGCAAATTCTCTGCCCGTAATGAATAGTTCGAAACGGTCAGTATATGCCGGATCTGCGTCATTGCGCCTAGCAAGAGGCGACACCTCTGCAGGATATTCATAGACAAAGGTGGGCTGAATCAAGCTATCCTCAATCAATCCTTCAAACAGTTCAAGTAGTAACTTGCCGCTTCCCCATGTCTGCTCAAAACGCACATTGTGCGTATCGCAAAGTGCACGCAACGCGTCAATATCGGTATGAACGCCTACTTCTTGAGCCACTACTTCACTTACCAAGTCTGTCATCTTTGCCCGACGGAACGGTGCAGTCAAACTAATCTGCGTACCCTGATAGTCGATATCACTTGCATCCAGTACTGTCATGGAAACACTCATGATTAAGCGCTCTACTAGATCCATCATGCTCTCCATGTTGCCATAGGCCTGATATGCCTCAATCATGGTAAATTCAGGATTGTGGACCGTTGACACACCTTCATTTCTAAAGTTGCGGTTAATTTCAAATACTTTTTCAAAGCCACCAACAAGCAAGCGCTTCAGATAGAGTTCTGGAGCAATGCGCAAATACAGATCTGCGCCAAGCACGTTGTGATGTGTGACAAAGGGGCGTGCGGCAGCACCACCAGGTATGGAATGCAGCATAGGAGTTTCTACTTCAAGATAGCCTTCTGCTGTCATAAAGTTACGAATGGCTGCAACAATATGTGAGCGCGCTTCAAAGGTGCGGCGAACCTCTGGATTTGCGATTAGGTCAACATAGCGCATGCGGTAACGCGATTCAATGTCAGTCAGACCATGAAACTTTTCTGGAAGGGGACGTAGCGACTTTGAAAGCAATACAATTTCTGTCGACTGTACAGACAGTTCACCACGCCTGGTGCGCAACACCATGCCACGCGACCATATCCAATCCCCCACATCAAGATCTTTTGCACGCTCAAAGCCTTCATCACCTAGCACATTTTTACGTACGAATAGCTGCAAGTCACCGTCACTGTCACGAATAACAATGAACGCCATCTTGCCTTGATCGCGAATGGCGATAATGCGTCCAGCCACTGCTACGCTGTCTTCTGTAGACTCACCATCTACAAGATGCGCATATCGTTCTTGCAATGCAGAACTACGTGCATCTGCATCTGGCACATACCCACTTGCATAAGGCTGCTGCCCACAATCAAGTGCTGCATCAACCTTTGCTCTGCGCACAGCAAATGGATTGTCTGATGCTGTGCTCTCTGATGCGTCTGCATCCACGTGTGCTTGTTCTGCTGTCATGGAATTACTTTGATGCTCCCACGCGCACAATTTCGAATTTCTTTTCTCCGCGCGGAGTTTCTACTGTTACTACATCACCTTTTTTGCGCCCAGAAAGTGCTGCACCAATGGGCGACTCATTGCTGATAAGACCTTTACCACTGGCTGCTTCTGCAGAGCCAACAATGTCGTAAGCAATTTCTTTACCACCGTCAACTGCCTTAATGGTAACGTGTGTGCCAATGCTGACCTTTGTAACACGCTTTGGCAGTTCTGCGACCTGTGCACCATCAAGTATAAATTTTAGCTCTGAGATACGACTTTCAATCCATCCTTGTTCATTTTTCGCATCATCATATTCTGAATTTTCTGATAGGTCGCCAAAGCTTCTAGCTTCCTCAATGCGTTTTGCAACTTCTGCACGTCGCACCGTTTGCAGATGCTCAAGTTCTGCTTCGAGTTCTGCCTTGCCTTCTTTAGTTAAAATTGTTCCATTCATGGTCATTACCTCATTTACATTCCGAATAATCTAGCTGTAAGCTAGTAACAAGCGAGCCGATATTCGACTCGCCGTTTTTTTGCTATTGTGATGAAGTGCGGATTGCACTCCATGTATTTATTAGTTAGTTTTTGCTTCTTCTGTAGCAGGTACAGATTCAGCTGCTGGTGCCGACTCTGTTGCCGCAGGTGTATCTGCAGAAGTCTCAGACGGCACTGGTTCAAGCACGACAGGTTCATCTGCATGCTCTAGAGTCTTATTGGCCTCATCTAGTCCGCCACGCACTTCTTGCATGGTCTTACCAAGCATTTTGCCCAGCTTTGGCAACTGCTTTGGTCCAAAGATAACCAAAACAACAACAAGCAGAACAATCAACTCTAAAGGTCCTGGGGTCCAAGCTCCCAATAAATACATACTGCATTCCCTTCTACTGTGCTCGCACGACTCTATGCCCGTGCGCGTGCAACATAATACCACAAATCAAGGTCAAAGTGGGTCAGCTACTTAGTCCGTCCACATCTCCTTATGCCTTGCAGATGAGATATGCGTGCAATTCTTTTGGAGATCTTGTCTTCCGAAATAAATGCCATCTTAAAGACACGTAAGTTTCCAGCTCTGCAAGATGCAATCGTCTGCAATTCTGTCTGAAGCGGCTTATGCATGCGAAACACGTCTGCGCTTGCTAGCTACAAGCAAAGCTTCATCGATTCAATTCCTGTGAATTTGCCTGCTCTCTCATGATTGATCTTGCGTTCACTCGCATGTGTAATTCATGTCTCGGATGTCTTCAGTGTGAGCACCAGTATATGCTCTATTAATTTCAACAGTAGCAAAGATTGCAACAAGTAAAACAATCGCAAAACAATTGGAATCGCTGACAACAAAAGTGGAAATGAAACCTTTCTAATATATTGCATGTTTATCTCCTCGCATTTCTAATGCTGCAAATACAGGACTTTTGTAATTAATCATTTTCATAATTGGATCTGCTAAATTTCCACAAAGTAGTAGTTTCTTTCAATGATCGGCAATAAACATTTTGACATCTTCCAACTCATCACAGATATTCACCACCAGGCAACAAGAAAACAGCTACTATAGCAGCAATGGTTGCCATAAGCAAAGATACTGCAAAAAGGATCATCATACCCTTCACTAAAAAAGTAGCTACCTTCTTCTTTGCAGATTGAGCATGGGAATCCTCAGATGCAGACTCTATGCATTCAGCACCCCTGCCCAAAACTCCTCTGCTCATGTCATTAAGCAGCTGGTCCACATCAACAAATCTGCAAATCCACTTTTTGAGTGATAGCCCTATGAGCAGTGAAAGGGATGGCAAAAATGTCGCAATAATCAGGCCACCAGCCGCAAGTAATTCTCCTTGAGTATCATACAGAGGCAAAACAAGGAACGAATAAAGAAAAAGATTGAGGAAGAGGAATGTCAGTCCCATCAAATCAAGAAAGAACAGTGGCTCCGCTCCTGAGAACATAGAACTAGTCAGAATAGCAAACAATGATGGAGCCAATATCAAGACAGGAGCAAAAATCGAATACATAGAAGGTTTGTCGGTTGGCGTTAAGAAGATGAAGGCAGCTGCAACATAATAGGCAGCAAGTAGTGCCACAAAAATATAGTGCAGGTCTAAGTATTCTATTTCATAGTTCATCTCAATCCAAAAGAGAGCTGATGCTGTTAGTCCTGCATGAATTCCAAGTGATCTTAAGTTGTTTTCAGTTGCCGTCTTACCAATTTTTTGATGCACGAGCTCTACCATTGCTCTTTTGAGGTCATGCGCACTCTTATCTCTAAGATTCATGCTTA